>CAJUBL010000014.1 GCA_910584665.1 uncultured Muribaculaceae bacterium
GGGACACAAGGATTTTCAGTCCTTTGCTCTACCAACTGAGCTATGGCACCATCGCGGTAGGTATTTACCCTTTTTGCGTTGCAAAGGTAGATTTTTTTTTTGATGTGTGCAAGTGTTTTTGATGCTTTTTTTTGATGTTTTTCGCAAAGTGTGATGTATATAGCTGTCTGTTAGTGCTGTATGTCGGTTATGACAACGGTGGGACTGTAATCACAGTCCCACCGTTGTAGTACCCTGAGCCGGGGTCGAACCGGCACGGATTGCTCCATTGGTGTTTGAGACCAACGCGTCTACCGATTCCGCCATCAGGGCTTTTATGTCGGCAAAGGTAATGCTTTTTTATCTTCTGTGCAACAATTTTGTTTTTTTACGTGGGTTGACGCAATGTCGATATCATCCCGGATTATCTCTGCAAGGTGTGCCGGCGTTTATTTCGGATGTTGCCCAAAGACATTATAAACCGCAGATATTCCAATAGTTATTATACATGTTTTATGAATTTAGCGGGCACGCCTCCGACAACAGTCTGAGGCTCTACATCTTTTGTCACCACAGCTCCGGCTGCTATTATTGCTCCGTCGCCGACTGTAACTCCCGGCGTTATAGTTACATTTGCTCCTATCCATACATTTCTGCCTATGTGAATTGGATTGAATGTCATTGACTTACGCTTTTCAGGGTCTGGGTTATGATTTATTGTCGCCATGACGCAGTTATGTCCTATAAGCGATCCGTTGCCTATAAAAATACCTCCCTGATCCTGAAACTTGCATCCCATGTTGATAAATACATTCTTACCGATATGCAGATTCTTGCCATAATCGGAATATATAGGCGGGAACAGTCCGACTGTGCTGTCAATCTCCATACCGGTCAGCTGCGACAGCAAACTCCGAAGTTCATCCGGAGTATGATAACTGTTGTTGATTTCCATTGTTATGCGTATGGCTTCCTGTGAGGCTTTGTGCATAAATCTGTGTTCAGGAGAATCATTTATTACCGTTCCATGAACGGCTACATATTCATTATATTCCTGTGGTGTCATATCTTTTCAGTTATTGGAATAGAAATCATTTCTAAAAGCACTCGGACTTTTACCTGTCGCACGTTTGAAAAGTCTGGTGAAATGTTGCGGATACTGAAAGCCAAGGTCATAGGCGATAATGCTTATGTCGGTGTCGGTGGATGCCAGACGCCTTTTTGCTTCGTTTATAAGATATAGCGTGATTATGTCCTGCGGAGTGTTCCCGGTTTCCCGTTTTATCAGGTCTCCGAAATATCCGGGTGTCAGATTTGCCTTGTCTGCAAAATATGATACTTTCGGTACCTCATTCGCCGTTGCGTCGGCAGAATAAATCCTGGACAGCTCGTTCTCGAAGGCTGCAACAACAGATGAGTTGACTTTATGGCGTGTTATAAACTGGCGGTCATAAAATCTGCTCATATATTCAAGAAGAAGCTGGATATTGGCTGAAATCAGGTCTGCCGAATGGCTGTCAACCGGATGTTTCAGTTCCAGACTTATTTTTTCAAGACTATCTGAAAACATCTTTTTTTCATATTCCGACAGATGTAAGGCCTCTCGCTGAGAGTAGCTGAAAAAGCCGAAATTGCCTATTTTTGATGCAAGAGGTGTTCCGCATATCAAATCAGGGTGAAACATCAATCCAACAACATCAGGGGCTAACGGTTCATCTGTGCTGTCAACATCAATTATCTGCCCCGGCGAGAAGCTGACGATTGTGCCTTCCTGGTAATCGTAATATTCGCGCCCATATTTCAGAGAACAGTATGCTCCGTTTTTAAGAAACAGAGCATACACCCCATAACTCATCCTTATGCGGTCAATTCTTTTTGTGGCTTTTTTAAGGTCAATGACTGTGACGAGCGGATGGTGTGTTGTCAATCCGTACAGTTTGTTATATGCGTCGATTGAATCGATTCTTACAGTAGTCGTATTTGTTTCCATGCCTCAAAATTAATCATTAAATTTCTGGTTTTTACCATCATCTTCAGATATGGTAGGCATCGCCACGATATTGGTATGTCTGCATGATGTTTTTTTTAATACTTTTGCACCATAGAAAAATATATAATTAATTTTATAGCAATGTCAAAAAGTTTATTGATTTTCGTCATTTTAAACATAATCACAATATTAACGGTCATGGCAAAACAGAAGATAACACAGACAGCAGGTCATCAGCGGCTTGAAGAGTCCGCTCCGGAGTCCTTACATATCTGCGCCGACACTTCGGCTGCTCCGGTAGAGCAACTGGAACTGACACAGGAATGGGATAAGACTTTCTCCAAAAGTGACAAAGTTGACCATCGCAAGGTTACATTCGTTAATCGCTATGGCATTACGCTCGCAGCTGACATGTATTCTCCTAAAGGGGCTGAAGGCAAATTGCCGGCAATCGCCGTCAGCGGTCCATTCGGAGCTGTCAAAGAACAGTCAAGCGGATTATATGCGCAACAACTTGCGGAAAGAGGTTTTCTCACGATTGCTTTTGACCCGTCTTTTACCGGTGAGAGCGGAGGGATGCCACGCCGTGTGGCATCTCCTGACATCAATACCGAAGACTTTTCGGCCGCTGTGGATTTCCTGTCGGTACAGCCAGATGTAGATGCTGACCGTGTAGGCCTACTCGGAATATGCGGGTGGGGAGGCCTTGCTATCAATGCCGCGGCAAACGATACCAGAGTAAAAGCTACAGTAGCGTCAACGATGTATGATATGTGCCGTGTGACATCAAACGGGTATAACGATGCTGATGACAGTGCCGAGTCACGTTACAGGGCTAAAGAAGCTATGAACGCACAGCGCACTGAAGACTATCGTAACGGTTCCTATAAGCGTGGAGGAGGTGTCGTTGATCCGTTGCCGGATGATGCTCCGCAATTTGTAAAGGAATATTATGCCTACTACAAGACCACACGGGGATTTCATGCACGTTCAGGCAATTCTACTGACGGATGGAATGTCACCTCGGCATTACCGTTCATAAATTTCACGCTTCTCGACCGAGCCGGAGAAATACGTAATGCGGTAATGGTAGTTCATGGAGAAAACGCTCATTCCCGTTATTTAGGTGAGGATGCTTTCAGTAAATTGCATGGTGACAACAAAGAACTCCTGATAGTGGCGGATGCAAGTCATTGTGACCTCTACGACAATCTCTCCAAAATTCCGTTTGATAGGATTGTCACATTTTTCAATACCTGGATGAAGCCATAAAATACATTCCGAACTTACTCTGTCTGCGGTAGATTGCGAACGGAGTGAGTTCGGAATATGATTCCCGTATCCGGGATCTGTGGACGGGAGGTTATTATTGTATGCCTTCCTTGGCGGCGCGCTCGGTTATGTGCCTGATGCGGGCCTGGGTATCCGGGTGTGATGAGAACATCCGGGCTATTGCCGACTGTTTTACACCGGCCTGCTGTTCCATATTGAGCATCTTTTCGAAGGCTCGTGCCATGCCTAATGGATTGCGGCCGTTCATTACCAGAAAGTCGTATCCGCAGTCATCGGCTTCGTTTTCCTGTTTCTGTGAATATCTGGCATTGATGAGCGATTCGCTCAGAGTGCCGAGCTGTGAGTCAGTGAGAGCGGCAGCCTTGGAACCTGATGCGGCTACGGCATCCTTCAGTGCGCCTGTGAGAAGCTGGTTCCTGAAGGCATTTTTAGAATGATGCTTGAGTACGTGACCTATCTCGTGGCCGATTACTCCCATCAGCTCGTCATCGTCCATCATGTCCATAAGTGAGGAGAATACGCGGACACTGCCGTCAGGGCATGCGAAAGCGTTGACGTCAATCACACGGTATACTTTGAAATTCAATGGAATACCGTCGGCTTCGGTTATGCCCTGTGTGAGTTTGTCGAGACGTATTGTATAAGGATCGTCCGGTTCACACACAGGGTTGTTCCTGTCCATCCAGTCTACCGATTCTCTGACATATTCGGCCATCTGGCTGTCGGTAAGAGTAACAGCCTGTACGCCCTGCTGGAGGGCTTTGAGTCCGCGTTTCATGTTGAACTGTGCCTGGGCTGCCAGCACGGTGAGCAGGCATACTGCGACAGATGCGATTTTAAGAGTTATATTTTTCATTATCTGTAAATGTTAGGTAATTTTGATTCCTGTAAGGATTGCAAAATTAGAAAATATGACCGAGAAGGCAAAAAAATTAATACGGCGGCTGACCGTATACCGGCCTGTATGGGTATCATTGGCCGGTATCATGGCGGCCGGTATCAGCTCCTGTTATATTGAGCGGACAATTGTTGATGCATGGATAGTTGCCGGTATATCTGCCGCGATAGCTGTAGTGCCGGTGTTCAGACTGGTGAAGCGGGGTGATGACGGGTCGGTATGGTATATTTTCAGATTTGTTAGCAGTTGGTTCTTGTGTGGAGCAATGATATCATGCATCGTTCTTGCGCTCAACTGCCACATGGCAGACCCCGTCACCATGCATAGCGAACAGGTCACTGTCGAGAGTAAACGTAGCGAGACACGTTATCGTTCAAGACGGGTAAGGCGCAATCACGTGGCTCGGGGAGAGCCATACAAGGTATATCGGGTGGCAGTCCGTTTTGAAAACGGAACGGTGAAGGAATTCAGTGTACCGCTGAGCCGTTATAACAGCGCAAGGCCCGGCGGACAGTTCGTGATAGATGTCAGCCGCGGCATGTTTGGACTTCCGGTTCTGCATCAGCATGAATGTAGCGGGGGGAGGAAATAGTGCCGGATAATTATGACAGAGTGAACACAATATAATGATGGCATGTTATAATTGGACAACTAAAAATGTAAATCTATGAAATACACAATGTTTATGATCGCGGCTTCGGCCGCCGCACTCGCGATGGCCTCGTGTTCCCGTACAAAACCGGTTTCAATGCCGGTTGAAAGAAATTCTACCGATGCGGTTTATACCGGAGTATTACCGGGTGCCGATGTGGATGGAGTGCGCTACACCTTATTGCTGGACTTTGACGATAAGGGCAACAGAGGAGAGTATGATATCGTGCAGACTTATTTTGTGGCCGACTCGACAGGAGTGCGTGATATGGCTTCTTTTGCCGGTGAGGGTGATTTTACTGTCGGACATACAGACGCCGGTAAACCTTATATTACGTTGTCTGACGACGGAGCCGGCCGCATGTTCTTCCTTATGGATACGGACTCGACTCTGGTTATGACCGATGCCTCGATAACACCGGTAAACACACCGGGTATGAACTATACCCTCAGTAAGGCCCGGTGAATCAGGATCTGATATGTACTCTTCCGGGAATGCCATTGTTTAAAGAGGCATGACCGGTGTATTAAAGACTGCCGGCACATACACTTCTGTCAGATTAAGTGTATGTGCCGGTCTGTTTACGGATATTCAATATTTTCTGTTAAATGACGGTCGGGCGGATCAGCTGCGGGTGATGTGTATCTCGGCGCGACGGTCAAGAGCCGGATTGTCGTGAGAGGCATTCTCTCCTTTTCCGATTGTCCTTATCTGGCTGGGTTTGACACCATGGGATATGAGATAGTCTCCTACACTTCGGGCTCTCTTTTCGCTGAGGCGCTGGTTGTAGGCACTGTTGCCGTCTTTATCGGTGTATGCGACTATGATGACATTGTCTCCGCTTGCCGCTACCTGTCTGGCGAGCCTGTTGAGAGTGTCGTTGTCGGGTATTGATGAACTGTTCAGCGGGAAAAGATATACTACGTCGCTGATTGTTGTCGGGACATCTTTACGTTGTTCCTCTCCTGTGGAGGCGGCAGAGACTGATTCGGCAGCATTCTGACGGGATGCGGTCGTGGCTGGAATAAACGCGGCATATTCTTCGGTGAGTACCACATTCCCGACCTTATTGGACCCATGCATAGTGGCCTCATAGCCGATGTGACGGCCATAGCCTGAGTACCAGAATACAGAGACTGCAAAGACTGCGACAGCGAGGAATGCAAGAGCGACCCACAACAGCCAGTTACTGTGATTGCGATGGCGACGTATCACGCGCCGTACTGATGTCATACCGGTACCGGCCGCCACATACGCAGAGTCATGCTCCGCTATCATATGCGATGCATCGTTTCCGGGAAGTCTGTTTTGATATTCAATGTTGTTTTTCATAACCGGATTATATTTAGTGATTAATAGTTTACACTAAAACATTTTCCGGTGCAAATGTATCGTTAACGAGTATTTCGGCGATCTTAATCTTTGATAAATCCGTGGAGATTCAGTAACGCCTTCCGCCGCATTGCATGTAAGATATTGCTATATTTACGGTTACCTACTTATTCTCATCAGGGAAACGGTTCGGGAACTCAAGTTTTACGACAGGACGGCGCAGAGCTCTGATTATGAAGAATATGCCGATCAGTATAAATGGCAGGCTCAGTGCCTGGCCCATGTTTACACCCCAGCGGGCTATCATGTCTTCCTCAAATCCTACCTGGACGTTCTTCAGGTATTCTATGAAGAAACGTCCGGTGAACAGCAATGTCAGAAACACTCCGAATATGAGTCCGGGTCTGGCCTCGGCATTGCGTTTCCAGTACATCCACATAAGCAGTGTGAATAACCCCAGATACCATGCGGCCTCATAGAGCTGCGTGGGATGGGATGGCTCTGTATATATCGCCTGTGCTCCTGCCATCCAGGCGTTTACATTGTCGATAAAACGGAATGCCCAGGGCACATCTGTTACATGGCCATATATCTCATGGTTCATAAGATTGCCAAGTCGTATGAGAGCCCCTACCAGAGCGATAGGTATGACAAGTCGGTCGAATGTCCATAACGGAGACCTTCTGGTTGTAAACCATGAGAAACATAACACGCCTGATATCACGCCTATGGTACCGCCGTGACTCGCGAGTCCGCCTTCCCATATGTACAGGATGCGTATGGGATTCTGGCTGTAGACATCCCATTCATAGAAGAATACATGCCCGAGTCTCGCTCCTATTATTGTTCCGGCTATGACCCACAGCAATAGTGTGCCAAGCCATCGTTCAGGCGCTCCCTCATGTCTGAAGATACGTTCTACGATCTTATATCCGATAAGGAATCCTATGGCAAACATAAGTCCATACCATCTGACGGTCACAAACGAGTCGATAAGCCGAGGGTCGGCCTCCCATGTTATGAAATTCAGCATAATCCGTTTTATTTTGAGATTACAAAGGTACACATAAATTGCGAAGATTTATATATCGACAAATAAAATGCCATGGCAACCGCATCAAATACTCTGAATCGCAGGTTACGCGGATTAATGTATACATCCGGATTTGCCTTGCAGCCGACATACGCTATTATGTTTCATCGAATATTCTCCGTATATTTGACTCAAAGAATATTCTTCGTATATTTGTGGGACTGGATGGAGGTGTGTTTTGTGCCTCGTTTATGTCTGATGATTAAATAGCTTATTTATGGATATCTGGATTGTTTGGCTTATTGTCGCTTTGCTGCTTGTTGTGGTTGAAGTTCTGACTCAGATGGTGTGGACGCTTTGCCTGGCTGTGGGTTGTATCGGTGCGTTAGTGGCTGATTTGCTCGGGGTGGAACTTCCGTGGCAGGTGGCAGTTATGGCTTTTACGTCGGTCGTGGCGTTTCTTGTTCTTATGCCGTTATTTAAACGGTGGCATGACCGGTCTTCCGGATCATGTGACAGTAATGCGGCTACGGGTATGGAGGCTTTGCTTGGGCGCCGGACTGTAGTTACTCACGATATCGAGCCGGGAGGACTTGGCCGTGTGCGTATTGATGGTGACAACTGGCAGGTGAGATGCTCCGGCAGCCAGTCGGTTATTCCGGCCGGCCGTGATGTCGTCGTAGTTGCCTTCGATGGCAATATTCTTGATGTGGAGATTGCCGCTGTTACCGACTGATTGAAAAATATATAGACATTTGTAATATGAGTACCTTATCATTAGCATTGGCGGCAGCTGCCGTTATCCTGGCGATTGTTATAATATCGGCAGGTGTGAAAGTCGTGCCTCAGAGTGAGACACGTGTTATAGAGCGTCTGGGGCGTTTTCACAGCGTCCTTTCACCGGGCCTTAACTTTATCATTCCGTTTGTAGACCGTCCCAAGATGATCTACACCCGGCGTATTGAGACTAATGTCGCCGGCCGGACGGTTGTAAGGATGAATTCTACGCGTGTGATCGACCTCAGGGAGCAGGTGTATGATTTTCCGTCCCAGCAGGTTATCACGCGTGATAATGTCACGACCGAGATCAACGCGCTGATATATTTTCAGATCACCGACCCCAAGAAGGCGGTATATGAGATTGATAATCTGCCGAATGCGATCGAAAAGCTGACACAGACATCGTTACGTAACGTTATCGGCGAACTTGAACTCGATGAGACTCTTTCCTCGCGTGATACCATTAACTCCCGCCTTCAGAATATCCTTGATGACGCTACCAACAAGTGGGGTGTCAAGGTCAATCGTGTCGAGCTTCAGGACATCACGCCCCCTGAAACCGTGCGTGTCGCTATGGAAAAGCAGATGCAGGCCGAACGTAACCGCCGAGCCGAGATACTCAATGCCGAGGGTGAGAAGCAGTCTCTGATACTGCGCTCGGAGGGAGAGAAAGCATCTAAGATCAATCAGGCCGAGGCTACGAAACAGTCAGAGATTCTGCGGGCCGAGGGAGAGGCCCAGGCCATAATCCTTAACGCCGAGGCCGAGGCCGAAGCCATACGCCGTGTCGCCGCAGTAGTAGCCCAGACAAAGACCGACCCCGCGACATATATCCTGGCAATGAAATATATAGAAACTTTGAAGGAAATGACTTCGGGCAAGGACAACAAGACCGTGTATGTGCCATACGAGGCATCGTCTGTATTATCTTCGATAGGCTCGATCCAGACGTTGTTTGCCGGCGGACCGACTGCCGGGAGTACGACACCTCATCTCCCATCCCGTTAAAAACAGACAGAGACGGCAACCGGTTGCCGTCTCTGTATTATGTAGCTTCTGAATCTGAACATGCTTTAAGGAAGCATATCCTCCGGTCCGATAGGCGTGTACGGTCCCTCCTTGACCTCGAAGATTGCCGAAGGCTCGGTTACCTCGACGGTGTGCCACTGTCCGGCGGGGATGTTCACTCCGTAGTTTCCCGAGGCCGGGTCGAGCGGAAACCGGGCTGTCTCCGCGCCGGTGTCGCTGTAGAACACCACGGTCATCCTTCCCCGCAGGAGCACGTAAGTCTCGGCTGTGTGGCGGTGCCGGTGGACCGGGATCACCGTTCCCGGCAGCAGCACATTGATAAGCCGCTGGCAGGGAGAGTCCGGCGACTCGTGGATGTTGAAGTTCATGCGCCGGCGGGGCGAAGCCTCGGCCCGCGCGGCGATCCCGTCAAGAAGTCTGTTGTCGATCATGATTCTGATTTCAGATATTCCTCGTGCAGATGATAGAACTTTCTCATGAACATGATGTATGCCGCGGAGAGAAGCACGATGACCGCACCGAGGTAGATATAATGGTTTACAGGAATGAATATAAGGCCGGCCGATATGGCAATCTGCAGGGCCATGTATATGGAAGCCACCGCCACGTGCGGTATCCCCAGCTCGTTGGCCAGTAGCTGGTAGGCATGCTTTCGGTGCGCCTCGCCGAGATTCTCGTGAAGCATGATGCGGTGTATGATAGTCAGCACGGCGTCCACTCCATAGACGGCGAGAAAGGCGATATAGGAAAAATCCCCGGTCTTCAGGATAAGCAGTCCGAGAGCGAAAACAACGATGAACGCCATGGATATCGACCCGACATCCCCGGCGAAGCATATCGCCCTGCGTCTGAAATTGAAAAAGCAGAATACCATGACACTCAGCCCGGTGACGGTCAGGAACGGCATCGAAATGAAATCGGCCGTGTGGTCAGTATACATCAGCGGCAGCAGTACCGCCAGGGAGTAACCGCCCGTAATGCCGTTGATACCGTCCATGAAATTGTAAGCATTGGTAATCCCCACACATATGATCAGGGCTATTATCACGATCCACCAGTCATTCCAGTTCAGGATACCGAACTGATAGAACATCAGCCCCATAGCCAGGAACTGCACCGCAAGACGCACACTGTCAGGCAGAGAGTGGATATCGTCCGCAAAACTGACTGACCCGATCAGAGTAAGGCCGAGCAGGAACCAGGGATAAGTCAGTCCGAAGAAGGCGGCATAGAGCCATGCCCCGAACAGGAACACGATCCCGCCGCCGCGCAGAGTGACGCGGGAGTGCGACGACCGCATGTTTGGCCTGTCGGTGATATTGAACCGGCCGGCAATGCGGAAATAAGCCAGCTCAAGCAGAACCAGCAGAATAAAGATAATCGCGTAAAACATGATGAATAAAATTTAACCGCATATCCGTAATTAAAAATCTGCGATTTTGTGGAGTGACATTCGCGATAGTGAATCCTGGAATGATACGATCTGGTAATCAAAGTTATAGCTTGTCAGTTCCTGTACATAGTATTGGTTGGCAAACATTTTGCAGAGCGGAGTCAGCATGAAAGATCCGAGCCACACCATGGGATTGAACAGGCGGCTGCACCACACCTGATGTCTGTGGGTATGGGCATAGTAGCGTACAATCTCAACCGTGTCGGCGAATTCGCGATTCTGCAAGTGGAATGTGCCGGACAGACTGCGGTCGATGGTCTGGCGTACAAACTCGCAGAGGTTGTCGATGTAGAGCATCGAGCGTCTGTTGTGCCATAGCGGGAAAACGGGAGTTTTAAGTGCAAGACGTGCAAGCCGCTGGAAGTTACCCTTTCCGCCGGGACCGTATATCATACAGGGCCGCAGTATCGCAATCCTGAAATCATCGCATTCCAGAGCGTGCAGACCGTTTTCGGCCTGCAGTTTGGAGTTCCCATAGAAATCATTCGGAGCAGGTGGGGTATTTTCATCTATGACTGTACCTTTTAGCGACTTGGACGCATGGTAGACAATCATTGAACTCATGAAAATAAACTGCCTCACGCCATGATTCCTTGCATGCCGGGCGATATCTACAGTCAGATCACGATTGACCTTGTAGTAAAGCGGAGCCATCTCAGGCTTAGGATCCACATGGGCTATCCCGGCCACATGGAACACAACGTCATACTGCGGGAAGTCGGCCTGTTTCCACGCATCATTCATCGTATCAACAGTGTCGACATGATATTCGCCCGGATGCTTCTGCAGCCACGCATCAACCGAAGTGCCGACAAAACTGCCGGCCCCGGTAATAAGTATTTTCTTCATGATCGGTAAAGTTTCTCAATTTCCTGCCAGATATTTTCCTCAGCAAAATTTTCGGACACAAATCTGCGTCCTTCAATACCTTGCCGGTGAACTATATCAGGATTATCGAGATATTTATTTACGGCATTGATAATTGATTCAGGGGTCATGTCAATATATTCGCCTGTCACACCTGCCTTCAGAGCATCTTTTGCACCGGTATGAGAGGTTGTCAGTACCGGAATCTCCATAGCCTGGGCTTCCAGTAGTGCGACTCCGAGTCCTTCACGATGGGTGGGAAGTACGAACAGGTTCATGAGCGAATAATATTCGGGCATTCCTGATTCAACCAGCCCGGCATGAATAATCCCTGGATGATTTTTTATCTTTTCGACTATCTCGGAGGGTACTGCATCGCGTTCTTCAAGAGGTCCTATCAGCAATAGTCTTAACTGATTATCGGAACTGTAGAGTATAGTAAAAGCCTGTACCAGTTCCACTATCCCTTTGTCTCCTACCATGCGGCCTACAAATCCGATGACAAAATTGTCTGACGAGATATCATAATGCTCCCGTAGATTTTCTACAGCCATTTTGTCAACAAGGGATGGATTAAATAAATTCTTTACATCAATTCCGGTACATGATCCGATATTGAGTATGCGTAGCTTGTCAGGGTTGCTTATCCTGTCAGTACGACTACGTTCCATAAGGTAAGGACTGACACATACTACCTGCGTCGCACAGGCCGATGCTATACGTTCACATGTCAGCAGTATCCGGCGTTTCAATCCTGTCGCAGTCTCGTATACGAGTCCATGCCTGAAGTATATACGTCGCTTGATACCGCATAATCTGGCGGCAAGCATTGTAAGCATTCCGGCCTTTGGAGTGTGTCCTGAAACAATATCAAAGTTATTGGCTCTGATATATTTTATTATTTTCATCAGAGATCTGAGATCTTTTGAAATACTGAAATTACGCGTGATTTCAATCTCGGAATATCTGCACTTATGGTCAGCCGAAAATTTTGCTAAGCGAGGAGACGTACTGCATATAAGATGAATTTCATACCCTTTGCCGGTGAAGTGGCTGAGCTGGTTACCGAAGAAATAGGGTAACGTAAAGAAAACGTTACTGACATTCAATATCTTGGGCATACTGAAAGTTGGTGGAAATAAAATTCTGAATTTTATTGATGGGTTATCGAGGAAATTTTTAAAGAATGTGGTTAATCATTAAGCCGGTTTTGTGTGATGTGGTTTAATATCGGAGTGAAACCATTGTTATCAACAAAATGTTGGTTTCGACGTGCTATCATCAGCGAATCTTTATGGCAGTATGTCAAGATAACAGCTATTATAGATCTCAGATGGCTTAAAATAAGCTGGTTATACTGTCTTATGAGTCCGAAACGATCCTTTACTGTCTGCAATTTTAGAAGTTTACGATTTTGTCGGCAACGAAACAGATATGTTTTCAACTTGAATTTTAACGGATCACGATAAAAAATTTCAAAGTCGGGAAGAATTACAAGTTTGGCCGTCTGAGTTGCTCTCATCCAAAGGTGCCGGTCTTCAATGCCTATGAAGTCGGTTGAATATTTGAATTTCCGGAATGCTGATGTTTTTCCTGTAACAGTAGGATGGTTGAGAGTACCTCCTTTAATCCATAAGTCAAAATCAAAAACAGTTTCATTTGATATTGTACGGCATCCGATTATTTTGTTGTCGTCATCAATGACTATCACTCCACCGCCTATCATATCAACTTCCGGATGCTCGGTCAGATATGCTATCTGTCTTTCGATCCGATCAGGCAGCATGATGTCATCGGCATCCATTCGTACAAAGTATTTGCCTCGTGCAAGATCAATCTGTTGATTAAGCCGATACGAAATGCCGTGATTTTTTCCGTCAGTGATTATTTTTATTCGCGGGTCGCTGAATGAATGGGCCATTTCTACAGTTTTGTCGGTTGAACCATCATCGGTGATGATAAGTTCAAAATCAGCAAAGGTCTGATTCAGAACGGATTTTATAGCCCATCGGATAAAACGTTCAGCATTGTAGGCTGGGATGCCAACTGTAACCAATGGTGTTTTATTCTCTGTCATCGCTCGGCACGCATGGGGTTGTTCAGAAAATCCTCATAAGCGAGTTTTATGCCTTCACGCAGTTCGGTGCGGTAGGTCCACCCAAGTGCGGTGGCCTTTGATACGTCGAGCAGTTTGCGTGGGGTGCCGTTTGGTTTTGTCGTGTCCCATACGATCCTGCCCCGGTAACCTGTGATGTCGGCTACCATCTCTGACAGCTCTCTGATTGACAGTTCTTTGCCGGTGCCGGCATTGACAGTCTCGTTGCCCGAATAGCTGTTCATGAGGAACACGCACAGGTTGGCCAGATCGTCGACATACAGGAATTCGCGCAACGGGGATCCGTCGCCCCAGCATACGACCTCGCTGACATTCTGCTCCTTAGCTTCGTGGAATCGGCGTATCAGTGCCGGCAGCACATGGCTGTGACGCGGATGATAATTGTCATTTGGTCCGTACAGATTGGTGGGCATCACCGATATATAGTCCGTACCGTACTGGCGGTTAAGGAATTCGCAGTATTTCAGTCCAGAGATCTTGGCCAGTGCATATGCCTCGTTGGTCTTTTCGAGTGCTCCGGTCAGCAGGCATGATTCGGGCATGGGCTGCGGAGCCAGTCGCGGATATATGCATGACGATCCGAGAAACAGCAGTTTCCTGCATCCGTTACGCCATGCGGCGTTTATCACATTCATCTCGAGCATCATGTTGTCGTACATGAAGTCGGCAAGGCCCTCGCTGTTGGCTATTATACCGCCTACCTTAGCCGCGGCGAGGAACACGTACTCGGGCTTTTCGGTTTCAAAGAATTCATTTACAGCCTGCTGGCTGATGAGATCGAGTTCCTTGTGAGTACGTGTTATTATGTTGCTGTATCCCTGACGTTCGAGTTCACGTACGATTGCCGATCCGACCATGCCGCGGTGTCCGGCTACATATATCTTTGAGTTCTGCTCCATGGTTTTATCTATTTCACGATTCCTTTTTCAAGATATTCCGCAAGGTTCATACGAACTTTATCTCCGGCTCGTTCGACAGCAACTTTAGCCATGTCTGCATCTACCATAATGTTTACAAGCTGTTCGAACGATGTTTTCTTTGTCGGATCCCATCCCAGTTGCTTTTTTGCCTTGGATGGATCTCCCCATAGATTTACAACATCGGTAGGTCTGTAGAAATCAGGAGAAACCTCAATTATAGTTTTTCCGGTCTTTATATCAATACCTTTTTCGTTGATACCATCTCCTTCAAATCGAAGTTCGATCCCGGCACGACGGAATGCATATTGACAGAATTCCCGTACAGAGTGCTGTTCACCGGTGGCTATAACAAAGTCTTCTGGTTCTGATTGCTGCAGTATCAGCCACATACATTCAACATAGTCTCTGGCGTATCCCCAGTCACGCAGTGACGACAGGTTGCCGAGGTAAAGCTTTTCCTGCTTGCCCTGGGCGATACGTGCTGCCGCTAATGTGATCTTTCTGGTCACGAATGTCTCGCCTCTACGTTCCGATTCATGATTGAACAGGATTCCTGAACATGCATACATATTATAGGCTTCGCGATATTCTTTTACTATCCAGAATCCATATAGTTTGGCGACTGCGTATGGTGAATATGGATGGAACGGAGTTTTTTCGTTCTGAGGCACCTCTTCTACTTTACCATATAACTCAGACGTAGAAGCCTGATAAAAACGGCATGTTTCAGCAAGACCACATTGTCGTATTCCCTCAAGAAGCCTCAGGACTCCAGTAGCATCAATGTCGGCTGTGAACTCGGGTGAGTCAAATGAGACCTGCACATGACTCTGTGCGGCAAGATTATATATCTCATCCGGCTTTACCTTGTTGAGGACCTGTATGATTGACATGGAATCACCAAGATCAGCATAATGCAGATGAAAGCGAGCCTTGCCTTCAAGATGTGAGATCCGTTCGCGAAAATCAACTGATGAACGTCTGATGGTACCATGTACGTCATAACCTTTTTCGAGAAGAAACTCTGCGAGAAATGATCCGTCTTGTCCGGTGATGCCGGTGATAAGTGCTGTTTTCATAAGAAATGATATCAGTAGTTATTCTATTTCAGGTGTAATGTTTTTTTTACAATGCCTTTGAATCCGTATTTCTGGAACAGGTATATGGAAATGTTTAATTTATTGCCGATATAATTGCCAAAGAATTTTCTAAGCCGTGGTCCCCGTTCTCCTGCGGCTCTGTCATACCATTCAGCCCATGATGCATCATAATGATGTATGGATCTTGTGTCGGATGTTATATTCAGTTGTTTTGTATCTATATCTTTCGGAGAGAAATAGTCATTCGGATAAATCCAGACTCCAGCACATTGTTGTATATCGGAGGTTAACTTAAGGCCGTGGGAGCATAATATCCGTGATGTGATAGTTACGACAGTGTCACCGGTATTGGGTTTGCCGTCAGGTGTGAGAAATGATGTCTGATCGTAGTAATCAAGAATTTCTTTATAGAGGCCGAGGCCGGGGGTTACTCCAAGGCCGAGGCCGGGTGCTACGCCCATTTTAAGCGCAGACGTCACAGTTTCTGCGCTTTTCTCACATCCCATAAAGGGGCCTCGATCAATAATATCGTTAAAATCTCTGATAACTTCGACATCTGTGTCAAAATAAAGGCCGCCATAATTATACAGAATCCAGAATCTGGCATAATCGCTTACAAATGCGTATTTTTTTGCATTGTAGGCCTCGGTTGTATATCTGTTCTTATTGATATCGAAGTTGTCTTCATTCCATAATTTTATTTCATAATCAGGGAAGAATCTTCGCCAGCTGTCTATACATTTACAGGCCGTATCAGGCATCTTACCGCGGCCGAACCAGCAATAATGTATTGTTCGGGGAATTGTCATGCTCATAGAAAACAATGGTTTAAATTCTTATCCATGTATTTGGAAACATTTCACCTTTCGCATAACTCGGGATAATGACTGTCTTATCGGGATTGGTATTGAGAAAAGCAGCCCACCATCCGAATGTACTTTCAGAAATGATATGATGACTACAGATCGAGAGCAGAAAGAATTCATCGATATCGCAGGTCGCAGTCCTGATATCAATGATATAAACATCAGGATTGTCTGAAAAAATATCATGAGCCCATTGTTTATCATCGGTGACAATAAAAAAACGGGCGTCATCTATCTCTTTTTTCATACGGTTTATTGCTTCGGTATAATAATCGGCGCCTGCCGCCCAGCCGAGTCCTACGAAATCTCCGCGTCTGATGTGCACTCCGACACTTCCGGGGGTGGTGATGATCAAGTCTCGGATTTCCTTAACAGTGGAATCCAATGGATAAGCAGGAACAAACTGTCTTTTTAAATCAGGGATAATTTCTTTGAAATAGTTGATGTTCTGCCAGAATCCGTAGAGAGTTACGTTATTATATTTTTCGACTTGATCAATTAACTTCTTCTGATATAAACGACAGTTGGCGACATCTTCCCAAATTACAGCGTTTCCGAATGGCAATAAACGCCATAGAGGCGTTCCGGACAGCTTTGCTCCATACAGATATTTATAATACGAAGACGGATTGTTTATTATGTTGCAATCATCTATTGCAAGTTTGTCGAGATTGTTGATTCTTAAAGTTGATCCGCCTTTTTTCTTAGAATAATCAAAAAAACTGATATTGAGAGTCAGAGGTCTCTTTAATTTTTTTGAAAGGGCGTACCCCATGGCATACTGGAATAGCTGATTGCCAAATCCGGCTTGAATTATTACTTCGATCATCCGTTTAGTAAAGATTGGAATATTAGTGCCTGCTCTTCGTTTCCTGTTTTTTCCGTTTTCAGGTTTTCAATGAGTCTGTTGCGTGTGTCTGTATCATTTATTAATGCCTGTATGGAATCTGCTATTTCTGTCGGTTCCATCCCGCAGATCACAGCATTGACATTATTTGTGAACTGATCATTGACCGTAGAGAAGTTTGTTACGACAATTGGTTTTGCAAGAGCTTTTACTTCGTCAAGAGCTACTGATTTTCCTTCAACGCGGGACGGATGTACATAGATATCACATTTTAGAAGGTATGGATACGGGTTTGTTTTGGCTCCGAGTACATATATTCTGTCGGATATATCCGCTTCGCGTGCGGCAGTCTCGACTTTATTGCGGTCGTTGCCATCACCTAAGAGATACCACCTGAAGTCTATGTTCCTGTTTTTAAGAATACGGGCTGATTCAATTATAAAATCAAGACCTTTCACATACCAGTCAAGACGCCCCATTGTCACCAATCGGATACCACGATATGCATTGTCAAAATCGACATATTGTCCGGCCATATTTCGTATGAATGATGTCGAACATATGTTTTCTATTACTTTTATTTTGCCTGTAATATCGGGAAAGACTGTTTTAAGAGAATCGGCACACCTATCGGATATTGTGACAATATAATTGAGTTTTGGAAAATACTTCTTATCGGTCGGGTAAAGCATGTAATCAGTAACATTGTTAATATAGTCGCTGTGGACATATCCGATTTTTATCCTGGCCTGGATATTTTCAACCAGATAGTATATACACCTTCCTCCCTGATAGGCTATAGCGGCATCATATGTATCCTGGAGGGGGGCTGTATTTTTTCCGAGCCATGAATCCATTGTCTGAACCTGGCGATGTAATCCTCCCGTCAGTTTACCGAAAGTGCATGCAGCCGAGTATTTACACCACTTGATCCAGCGGTTAAACGGCAACGATTTTGCGTAGGAAAAAACATTCTTAGGATGTGGATTCCTGAATTCTGTCTCAATAGGTTCAGGGAGCAGATTCACATTATCAGGTATCAATGGAATGAAAATTCCCTCATGTTTCATCAGCAGAAGATCAACCGAATACTTGTCGTCTAGTTCATTGAATAATGCTAACAGACTTTTTGAGATGCCTCCCAACGGGAATGTATCCATTATGAATAAAAGTTTAGCTTTCATATATCCGGTGGCGGTATTTTATATGCAACGGTATTGCAAAAAGAAGGTATGAATAGATTGAAACACAGTTATTGGCGAAAAGCGCGTTCTCAAAAGTATTGAGAATGAGAATCGATCCTATGGCAAAGAGAAAGATATTTGTACGGGCCCCCGGGATAAAACATGTTTCCATAAGACGTATGTACATAAAAGCGAATGTAAACCATCCTATCCATCCGAACTGGGTCAAAACATCACACGAAAAATTATGAAAGTATACTCCTCTGATTCCTCCATAGCCAAGCAACGGCTTCTTTTCCAATAGCGATAAAGCAAATTTCCATAATTTATCCCGATCATTAAACCCATCACCTTTGTTGGCAAATTCAAGTGAGACAGATACGGCATCATTATATAAATCCCATTGACCGATGAGCTCGTTGAAAAGAGGAACTCCGATGTTGATAAATATTACGCTTAAATAAAAAATTCTAAAGGGGAGTCTGCCGGAGATTTTTTTAAATACGAAAGGAACGGATAGCAGGCCGAATAATAACAATGACAATATGGAACTGCGGTTTTCTAACCGTAACAGTATTGTTATTGATAACAGCAGGCCTATGTAAAAAACAATTCCTTTTTTTTGATTGTCTGATAGATAGATGTATCCCAGACCGCACATTATTGCCGGTATAAGTCCGATAGCCGAATTTTTACTCCATCCGGATAAAATGCCTCCGGGAAGAAAAAAATTAGTTATGATAAAGGCAACGCACCATAGGATGATACCGGTTTTAAATAAAGATCCTTTGAACCATTCTATGTGTGATAAAAGAGAGACTCCTATTGTTATCCCGAAAAGTGTTGTATAATTGATCAGTTGTATGCTGTTGTTGTAATTCAGGAGGACATTTGTAAGCAGCATGATGCATATTGGATTGATTATCAATGACCATTGACCTAAAATCGGGGGCTTTCTCCGTGTTTTGTCCGTGAAATAATATACGATACAGATCCAGAATATGACCAATGCGATGTCGTTGACATGCAATAGACTGCCTAATCCGGAGTATGAGAGTATTGTGATTATTATTACGGATATCAATATGAATAAAGGCATATGCTTATTTATTGTAAAGTGCTGACAGTATGCTGATATTCTGTGACAGACTGTAACCATGTGCGGATACTGCCTTGGAGATAGATTCGAGTGATATAGGTGTTTTTTTTATTTCAGTGATTGTGTCGGCCCATTGTGTGTCAGATGCATAAAGCGGCAGACGGTGAATCAGACCGAGACCGAGGTCTATTCTGTCGGTAATTATATCGGATATCACGGCCGGAAGCCCGGCAATCTGAGATTCGATAAGCGTTACAGGATTACCTTCAAAATGGGACGGCATCAGGAACACATCAAACAGATGCATAAGAACGTTTATATCACTCCTGACGCCTGTAAAAATGATGTTGTCAGTAAGACCCCGGTCCTGAGTTTCTTTTTTCAGGGATGTTTCAAGATCACCTTTTCCTACAAACAACATTAAGAAGTTTACTTTTCTTTTTTTAAGTTCAGATGCAATTGAAAGCATCTTTTTGTGATTTTTTACTTCATTAAGCCGTGCGACGCTGCCTATGACGATCTGATCGGATATGCCGAATGATTTTCGTAATACATCGGTATCTGAAGTACTGACATTGTAAAACCGGTCAATATCAACGCTGTTGTTCAATACAATACCTTTCTTGTAAAACAGTTTCTGCCCGAAAAGATAATGCCCGGCCTCGATACCGCATGCCAGATATTCATCGGCAAGATTGCGTATTATGTATCTGGTTGTAATGTTGTATATATGTTTTATGAAATCAGGATTAAGTGTATTGGATGTACTGTGTGAATGTACTATCCGTCTGCATCCTTTGATCCCGATGGTTGCTAACACTGCAAATGCGCTGTTATGCAATGTCGCTGCATGTATAGCACAATAGGGACCATATTCCTTTATTACTTTGCGTATGTTTTTTATGCTGCCTAAGTTACCTGCACATGACGGCATGTGGATGACCCGACCGCCCAATGATATTATTTCATCTTCAAAGTCCTGATGGTCATGAGTATACACTAAAAAATCAAATTGAAACCGACTCTTGTCGATTGCTCTGTAGAGAGTCATGATCATAGACTCGGCACCGGCCCGGTTCATGCCTCCTGTTATATGCAGTATACGTTTCATGATCTTGTCTGATTCTGATTATTACATGTTTTACCTTCTGATCCATGATATGGTCTGACATCAGAAACATTCAGAATGAATATTTTAACATAAAGAAAAACAGAAAGTGGGATTGCTGCCAGTATGCTCGGTAAAGATGCTGATTTAAGGAAAGATCCTATTTTACGTACTCTTATGCTTAGGCATCCGATATGAGCGAGTGATTTGATTCTGGCTTTAGTCGTTTTCGCATATTTTAATCCCTGAGTCATTGAGACAAGCATACCCTTGGGATTATTACGATATAATTTTCTGAAATCCTGGCTTAATCCGTCGGCCTGGTATTCAAATACATAGATCGGGGTATCCATGACCAGCATGTCGTATTCGTCATCAATCAGGTTGAATACATATGACTCTCCGAAGAATTTTTCGCCATCAAATTTAGGATATCTGTATCGTGAGAATATATCTGTACGGTATATGACCACTTTGTCTCCCACAGACCCATATCGGCTGTTGGAATCCCGTAGTTTACAATGAAGTATGTCTTTAGGTAAACGTGTGCCTACAAGTTTGCCGTCAGGAAATTCCCTATACGATAATATTCCTGAATAATTATCTGATCCTAATGTATTCCAGAATTTCCGGACCTTTTCAACAGCATCCGGTTTCAGCTTATCATCGCTGTCTACAATAAAAAATAATTCGCCGTCTGCATTTTCAAGACCGGTATTTATTGCGATATGTTTTCCTTGATTTTCCTGTCTGATATATTTTATGTTAATCAGGTTCTCTTTAATCCATCCGTTGACTATGGAAGCGGTATCATCTGAAGACCCGTCATCCACGATAATCCATTCGAAGTGACTGTCTGATTGTCGGATCAGACTCTTATATAGTTCGGGAAGGATATAACCTCGGTTATATGATGGAGTAAAGACCGTCAGTAGGCTGCAGTTCATTTACGGAAATTTCTATTTATGAGATTTAAAAACATAATGTGTAAAACCGTTGCGATATCACGTAGTCGGTTCCTGAAAATTTTCAGGCGACTGCTCTGTTTTACTTTCTCTCCGATAACTTTCTCGATTATCTCATTAGCTTTTTCTGCCGCTTTATAGTGAATATATCTCTGTAGATGATCGATGCTGTCAGTATAGTCTTTAGGTGAGGATATAAGTTCGGTATAATCAATCAGGTGGAGTCTCGGATTGTTACTGGCGACCAATCGTAGACGGTCATTTATTTCTTTATGAACCAGATGCCGGTTTACCCAGGCATCAGTAGTTTTTCCCTGAAAAGGAATCTCACTTCCCAGAAATATGCATACATGCGCTGTCGGGGCAATCATGGTCATGAAACGATTGATCTCGTCAATGTACTCTTCGTATTTTTTTCTGCCGATGAACTCCCAATCCTGTGAAAAGGCTTTCAGAAATTTTTCGGTAAAATTATTTGATGATGTCCAGACGGTATTGTCTATATATCCCTGCCATTCGGTCTGATCGGTCATGGGATGGTTCCATTCTCCGAATGCGACTTTGATATTCCGCTTACGATGTCTGTATATTCCGAAATGAAATTCATGTAATGAACTGATAAAAATCAGCTTTACATCCTTGTCATAAAGGTGTGTCTTATACAATTGGCTATCATTGAATATGCAACTGTCAACAAGGTATGAGATATCGTCTTGTGAAAGTCCGGGAATCTGGATGTAGTTTGTCATACA
Source organism: uncultured Muribaculaceae bacterium (assembly GCA_910584665.1). Classification (GTDB taxonomy): domain Bacteria; phylum Bacteroidota; class Bacteroidia; order Bacteroidales; family Muribaculaceae; genus JAAVFS01. The sequence continues at coordinate 22,264 of CAJUBL010000014.1, forward strand.
TCCCTGATGTTCCATATTATTATGCCTTGAGTCACTGAAATATGTCAGTTCACATATGAGATTTTCAGCTTTCAGATAGGACGTAAGACCCATAAGATCACATGGGCCTTTGAATATGATTTTGCCTTTTGCTTTAGATATTTCCGTGGTTGGTCCGCTTTTATCCTGATTAATCCATTCGGGTGCATCATCTTCGGTCACATTGTTTATGACTATACCCGAAACGTCAAGGAGCGGATGGCCTAAAGTGGCATATACATACTGTTCGACTCCTTGTCCTATGGTCCTGCATGAAAACAGGAAGTGTATGCATCGGTTGTTTTTTATCGCAAAGAATCCGACAATGCCATAGTCTCCGAAGGCATCCTTTACAGTAACATAGCCCGCTTGTATTTCCGGATCATCCAGTAATGTCTCGAGTTCTTCACGGCTTGATCTTAATTTAGTGTAATTAAGTTGGTTGGTGCGTAATATCAATTCGTGAATGCGGTCTATATTCTCTATACAGTCGTATCTTATCTCGACCTGCGTTCTTGACGCATACAAAAAAGACTCGTTATCGGAATATGTTTTTTGAGAATTCCTTTTGCGTTCAAGTACTTTATAATTATCAAGTCTCGAATGAGACAGGTCTTTTGCCGGAACAGATTTGAGATAATTGATTAAATCAGGTATAACCGATGGCTCGGATATATTTAAATCCGGTTCGTAGTGTCTGGCTTCATTAAGATTTACAATGTTGTCATCAATGAATAGGGTGTTTGCCGCACGCAATCCCATCTCTTTAAGAAGAGCCGAGATTCTTGGCCCCTTTGGCGTCCAATCTATTGAATTAAAGACGAAATAATCTCTGATTCCTAATTCACCCAATTGTGCCAGAACGGGTTCGCAATCATTTTTTGAACAAATAGTATTGACAATTCCGTGGTCGGTAAGATCCTTTACCAATTGTATATTCTGTCCGATGGCATCTATGCCACCTTCAGAGAGGGTACCATTCCAGAATGTATCGTCCAGATCCCAGATGACTATTTTGATTTTGCTAAGGTCCATCCTTGTTTTTTCAGTTTATGTTTTATAAAAGAAAGAGCAAGCGCTATCAATATCACCGCTTCGGCATTTGAGAGTATTGCTGTAATACGGTCATCGGACATTATGGTCAGTAGTCCGATGATTCCCCATATCAGACTGTGATACAGATAAATGTCACCTGAGCTATATCTGCCGATATCAATAAGTCTGGCATGAAGATGAATCGGACTGAATGATAGCTGTGGTTTCAGTATGCAGTATATGAATATACTGAATGCCAATGGAAAAGTAAGGGCATTGAAGTCGGCTCCTGATCCGTTAAGGTCTAACATGTGCAATACCGCATATTCGATATATGCCAGTAATGTGAGAGCTGTAATGATAAGGGCTATATTTGATATTCTGGAAAAGAAATCCTGATAGATATTTGCTATTGCTCCTAATGTAATACATGGAAGTGCTGCAGTGATCGCATTTCGGCTTATCGCGATATCAAATGTATCGTTCAGTAGAAATGAGTAGCGATTAAGAAGTGTGGCTGTTATTAAAAGAAAGGGTGTTGCGGTAAATAGAATCCGGGTTACTGTTTTTGGTGCCATCAGTCTGAGCATCAGCCACATTATGGCCAAAGATTCTATGTAAGCGTTTAAATACCAGAGTATGGAGTCGATATTGTCTCCTATGAATATTGTTCTTATCCAGAAATCGACGGTAGTCCATTTAGGATTGATCACGGGGTGATCAAGTATGATATTGCGAATTATGTAAAATCCTATGTATACAGCATAGACTGTTACAGTCAGATTAACGATTTTTTTAATTGTCTGGTGACCTTGATAATTGATATGGATTTATCGGATATTAAGAAATATCCGGAAATCATAAAAAATACAGGTACCCCTATTCTCATCAGTGGCTGTAGTATTGTAGCCTCGAATGCTATTCCCGGAAGGTGTATGAATACAATCAGGAAAGAGCATATTGCTTTCAGTATATAGAGCGAGGGCATGGGGCCGAGTCAGAGTTTCAGAAAATCCGCTGATAATTTTTGTTGAGACGTCTTGTATTTTTCAAATCTGCTGAAGTCTGATTCCTTCATTTGCGGCAGATTGTCAATATCGGTTGTAAACCGGTCCGATAGATTGCATGCGTCAAGCAGTTCTTCTATACGGGTGTTCATGCGTTCATATCCGTCCTTCAACGGTATGGAAATTAATGGCCGATGAAATGTAAGTGCAAAAACGACACAGTGAAAAGAATTGGTTATGACCAGATCGGCATTTTTAATTAATCCAAGCCATTCCTCGATTGTCGGATTTATCTTTTTGTAAGAGTCGCTTCGGCCTTGGCTTGCAATATATTTCAGTTCAAGTCCTTTTGATAATACTAATTCGGCAATCTGATTCATTGAAATCTTAATGGGTGAACCAAGCAGATATACCAGTGCGTAAGGATTTTTATTATCGGTTTCTATCGCTATATTGCTATATCTGTCACTGCTTAACAGTAACGTAGGGTCGACAACTTTGACAGCACTGTTAAATCCTAAGCGATGGCAAGTATCTACTCCACTCTGTTCTCTCATTCCTATGCGGTCAAGACGGGAAATCAAATGCTTCATCCGGGCCTCTTTATCTGCGGAGAAACTGGTGAGTCCACCTAAGGATGGAGCATATGCTATTTTTAACGAGTCATCAGGTGCAAAAGATAAATAATAAGCATCGTCACCGGCCCATATCTGATCGCTTCCGCAGATATAAGCCTCGGCTTCAGGCGGATTGTTCTCTATTGTCTCGGCTGTATAGAAATCGGTTGATGTAATGTGCTTTTTTATAAAACCGGCAAAATCGCGGCGCTCAAAATCTACTTCGTTAAGATATCTGGATTCCAGTCTGACTGTTTTCCGTCGGTTAAGATACCAGTTGATGTATTGGGGCAGTCTGCATAGATATGTCAGGATTTTGCTGAATTTGAATCCGGTTGTATCCTGTCCTGGAATATCTTTGTAACGTATCAGGAACGGATCGTGTCCTTTTCCCTTAAGGTACTCCTGCATGGCATAGGCCTGCAGTATCTGTCCATAATTATCTTTTGAATTACTGAATGTTATTACACCTATCTTCATGTTTACCGGATGGATTCAGTCGTTTAGAACGTTGTGATATACGTCTATTACTTTTGTACACCATGTATCCAGAGACAATTTGTCTCGATTTGTTTCAAAAGTCTGTTTACATTTTATCCCCAGTTCAGTTTTATCGGCATTAAGTACAGTCAGCATCTGTTCGGTTAACAATCTGATGTTTCCTTTTGGGAAAATAAACGTTGACGGGTTTTCACGATTCCATGCTGTTCCGTCAATATCTGATTGTATCACCGGCAATCTCATCAATGTAGCTTCAGCTACAGCATAGGAAAATGTCTCACCGTCACTCGCCGATATAAAACAATCTGCTGATGAATATATCTCTGAAACATTATCTGACTGATCGATAAGTTCAAGCCAAGAGGGGTACTCTCCTGTAATGTATGATGAAACTATCTGTTCTGTATCTTTCCCTCTGGTGATTAGAATTCTGAAATCATTACGCTGTTTGGCAATTTCCTGTCCTGCGGCTATAACGAGGTCAATACGTTTATTAACATTTCGGCCACCGAAAGTCAGAAAACTGAATACTTTATGATTGGAACGCGGTTTTTCCAGATCCAGTCTGCTGATATCGATTGCATTTGGCAATACCGAGGAACAACTGTTCACTCCAAGCCTGTATGGTTTCACAAAATTAAGCATCCCTTGACAAACTGACAGCAGATATATTTTACCCCCCCCCGTTAATCGACTGTGAATCAGTGGTATGCCATAGTGTAGGAAAAAGGTGTACATTTGATATCCAACTCTTAACGGATGGCGTAGATACTCGAAGTGGTCATGCATGTGCCAGATTATAGGTGCATGGCTGTGTGTTCTTTTCAGAGATTTGTATAAGGGTATATCGTATCCTTCAAAATGTGTATGTATGATATCAGGAGATACTAATGCTAATATTTTGTTAAATTCAGTCTTATCGGCTGACGGATCAGCAAAATGTACATCATGCTGTACTTTAAAATCTTCTATCCAGTCTCTCTGTAGGGCCAATGGAGGCAACAGATATGAACAATGACATCCTGATTTATTCAGGGTTAATTCAAGACGTTCAAGGGATCGGATGAAATTACCTTTATATGGTGCGGCATAATGAGCTGCAAAAAGCACATTGATATTTGAAATTTCCATCGGATCTATCGGATTAGAGATTTTAGGGTTTCAACACCTTTGTTTCCTATTATTTTTCGTGCTATTCCCGATATGGTGCGTTTACACATTTCTTTTTTATCGGTATAAAGTGTCTGAAGTGCTTCAAGAGCATTACTTTCATCCGGTGTGTCTGTGAATACTTCAAGCAGGATCGGATATGGGGTGGGATTCGGGTCGGTAAATTCATCTAAAACCGCAAGATATTCATCTTTGTCTGATGCGCTGAGATATTTGAATCCAAGAGCTTCGGCATATCCTTTAACCAGATCGGGAGACTGATTACCATAGTGTCCTGCGGCAGCCATAAACCGATCAGCATCTTCGCCGAATATGTGACAAGGATGACGTGTGAGACGGAATTCTGTTCCACGGGCATTGTTGTTTAATAAGATGCGTATATTCGGACCTACATGTCGATTGCCCAACACATTCATATCATAGAAAAATGCAAGATCGCCAAACACTCCGAAAAATATTTTTTCGGGTTTTACCAACGAGGCGCCGATCATGGAAGATATGCCGCCGTCAATACCGAATCCTCCGACATTGCATTTGCCTAATACGCCTTGTGGTAATTCAAAGAAACACCATGAACGATAGCTGTTGAATATGCCCATGTGGAGTTCTGACCCGGACGGTAACCTGGAGATGGTTTTCTGTGCAATCCATACGTTTCCAAATGGCAGTTCCGGTATCAGTCCGAGTAAGCGGTCATATTCTGCTCTGCATTCCTCAAGCTGTATTGCCGCAGGTTCGGTATATGATGTGGTATATTGTCTGAAAAAAAACTCCTCATCCATCATGAATACTTTTGATATATTCCCGAAAGTATCTCGGATTGCGCCATCCGGACTTACCCGCCAGACCATATTCCCGTTGACATGATATGATGCCGAGACCTCACCGATATGAATCAGAAGGTCAACGCGTGCCAGTGGAGAAGAATAATTAACCTGAGCACATACGAGGTGGAAGTTGACCTTATATCTGCCTTCATATCCGCTTGTGTGGTCACAGAATACTACAGCATCATGTGATGCACAGAAACTGTCGATTGCTTCGGTCTGGGATGCAGTGAAGTTATGATGCGATCCGATGAAAATACCGATTCGCCCTTCCGGTAGCTTGGGAAGTACATCGGTAGAAGTATAGCGGAAGATCGGATTGACTACAGGTAAATTTTTTATTGAGAAGTCAGGGCAATATCGGGTGTACATATTTATATGAACCGGTCCCCCTCCGTTGAGAGTAAGTGCAAGTATGGCCTTGTTTGCCTCAATCTCACAGAATCGCTCTTCTTCACGACTGTCGGCCATAGGGATGGTGACATGTTCGACCGCGATGTCGTTTGGAATGACTCTGCGGTCAATCTGCTGATCTATAAGATGACCTATCTGGGATTCACCTCTGTGGGATGTTATCGCGAGCACAGGCAGTTTGCGGTAATATGCTTCGGTCAACCCGGGCATATAGTTGCGTGATGCTGTCGCACCGGTGCAGCTGATTACTACCGGCTCCCCGCTTTCGGCGGCCATACCGCATGCCATATATGCGGCACTACGCTCATCGACTGATGACCATATCTGGAACCATGGGTCATTCTGTATGCTTCCTATGAACGTCATATTGGTGGTACCAGGAGAGGCGATCACCTTTTTTATTCCATGTGCTTTAAGAAGTGCGATTACTATCTGTACGTTTTTTTCGGCTGTGTAATATTTCTGTTCCATAGTGTGGGGGGTGGTTATTTCCAGCGTGCGTTTACTGTCTGGGCGTTGTTGCAGGTTATTATCTGGCCGGATATGCATGCCGCGGCCGGGGATATGAGGAATGCCGCGGCCTGGGCGACTTCGACCGGGAGGTAGACGCGTCCTTCTCCGTATTCGCCGGCATACAGATTGCCGTCTGCGGCTGCTCCGGTCATATCGGTGGCTGTTACTCCGGGAGCTATGGCGTTGATATGTATGTGCTGTTTTCTGAACAGGTGGGCCAGTCCCTGCACCATGCTGTTGATGGCGGCTTTGGTATATCCGTAAGGCCGGCAGTCCATGGTATCTCCGGTTTCTGACGAGACAAAAAGTATGTTGGCCGGCTTGTTACCGTCAGACTGCAGATGGCGTATGAATGCCTGGGTCAGGAAGAATGCGCCTTTCAGGTTGGTGTTGACCTGTGCATCAAATGTGGCAGGTGTGACATCAAAGAAACTGTTTTCGTGAAGTGATATTCCGGCATTATTAACGAGGGTATTGAGTCCGCCGAGCTTTTCGGCAGCATGTGTTATGAATGTCTCGAACAGTTCCGGTCTGGTCATCTCGAGAACCTCATACTCACAACCCAGCTGGTCTGACGCCGATCGTAACGTGTCTTCATTACGCCCGGTAATCAGTACTCTGGCTCCTTCTCCGACAAATTTACGGGCCATTGCAAGCCCGAGTCCGCGTCCTCCGCCGGTAACTATGATTCTGTATCCGGTAAGTGTCTGTGACGGAGTCTGTGTACATATGTTGGCCGAGACATTGATTACCGGTGTCCCGTGCAGGATGAACTGCAGGCCACGTCTCAGTTTTGCTTTGATGTTCATTGATTCTATTTATGTAGTCCGGATCTGATCTTAGACAGAATGAAAGAGCGTTCTCCCTGTGTCATGCCTACGTATAGTATTATAAGACTGGTTGTGATGAGGGTGACTCCTGTAGTGACAAACAGTCTGAGGGTGGTTTCGGGCATAAGGCGGCATACTATTATCGCAGGTATGACAGAAAGAATGCCGCATTTGAGGATGGGTAGAAATACCTGTTGTGTGAAAGTGCGAAGTGGGAGATTGAGCAATTTACGTACGTACCACATTCTTATCCATACGAGAATATTGTAAATACATAGGAATATCCAGTAGGATACAGCCGGCTCCGCACCGAGTTTATATGCTATCCATGTAAGCGGAAAAACGAGACAGCCTACAATAGTGATAATGATCTGGTAATTGCGTATATTGCCTGTTGCCATTATTCCCTGATAGAACGGAGCTCCGAACTGTAATACTGCGGTGCATAGCAGGGATAGTCTGAGAAACTGAGCAGAATATGGCGGTATCTCGCCCAGCCAGAACCGAAGTACGGTAGGTGCTTCAAATTCCAGTGGGATCAGGAATAACATCAGCAGATATATGCTGAATTTAGATCCGCGACACATTACCGAATGCATGTATTCGATGTTTCCCTCGGCATATGATTTTGTGATCTGGGGTGTGAATGCGGTGGTGAAGCTTGTCACAAATGAAAGTACCGCCGTTTCAATCTGTGAGGCAATTCCTTTTGCCGTATTGACAACAACTCCGAAGAAAATATTCATAATCATCGCTACTCCCTGATTATTGAACACACAGGCAGTATTGCCAAGGAATGTCCACCATGCAAATGAAGTCATTTCCCTGAATGTGTTGCGGTCAAATACCGGCCTGTAACGGCACTCGGTGAATCTGCGGGTGCAGTATATGCCGTATATCAGCCGTTGTATGAGGTATACCGCAACGAGTCCTACGCTATATGTTATAAGCGTATCAAACGGGAGTTTTACAAGGGATAGAACCAGACCTAACTTCAGCATCACGTCAAGAATTGACATGAATGCGAATACGCCCATTTTCTCGTGGGCTATGATTGCGGCTGAGTATGGGGTGTTTATAAGGCTAAGAACCGAAGCGATGATTGAGCATTGCAATGCCCAGTGTGCGCCGGTCATGCTGTCGGGAGGTATATTCAGTTTATTGTTCAGAAACCAGATTCCGACAGACTCGCCGAGCAGGATCACTATAAGTCCCAGGCCAAGCTGGATGTTGATGCTTGTCGAGAATGTTACTCTGAGACTGTCAATATCACCCTTGCCTAATCCGAAGGTCAGGAATCGAGAGATGGCGTTGGTGATCGGACCGGTGACGATGGCAAACATTGCGACGAATCCTCCCACGACATTATAGACTCCGTAGTTGTCTACTCCCAGTGCCTCAAGTATTATACGCGAGGTATAGAGGGACACAAGCATCGTGAACAATGTCCTGATATAAAGCAGGGCTGTATTCCTGGCTATGCGTGCGTTTTTTGTTGACGATGATTCGGGCTGCATGTGTTAAAGATGAATGTAAGCATCGTTAACGGTGTGCTTTATAAATTATTATATAGGTAGGGGCGGGCGGCGGCTGCGAGCAGGCGGATGGCCTGGGAGATGCGGGGGTCGGGGGCGTCGGCGGATGGGGTTTCTATTGTTTCGCGGTAGCGGGCGGCGAGCTGTTGCTTGAACAGGTGCTGGTCGGTGGGGCGGTAGGCCCAGAGGTCGGCCTGTAGCAGGATGGCTGTCTGGGACAGCCGGTCGTAGAGGCTCTCGTCGGGCTGTGGCTTGCGTGCGCCTGTGGCCTGGCGGTACCAGCGGTCCAGGCTTTGTGCCCACCATTGCAGCGGTTTGTCGAGATACAGTGGGTTGGAGTGGCGTATGGGGGTGTCGATGGCCCGGTATAGTGTATATGGGTCTATGTCTCGGTCGCCGTGGATGTGGGCGTCGAAGGCTTGCAGTATATATTGGTCAATGAGTGTGGACGATGGTGCCCGATGGTAGGTGAGGCGGTATGCGAGGTCGTACCGGAGTATGAGATCGAGCGCCTGGGATGGAGGGAGTGTGGGTAGGGTTTCGGTGGCGTTATGCAACCAGCCGGTTCCATGTGGATGCTGTAGAATCACGTGAGGTGATGTTGTCTGGCAGTGGTCTGTGTCGGCCATTTTCAATCAGTGAATGGTCGCCGGGTGTTTATGGGCTCGACTTCCCGTGGATCTATTTTCACGGTGGCTCCGCCGAGGTGTGGAATGGCGATGGTGAGGGTGTGGGTGCCGTCGGTGTTATGGGTTATATGGCCGGTGAGTCCGGTGAGTGCTCCGCGTATGACGCGTACCTGATCGCCCTGGCTGTAGGGGGTGGGGATGAAGTTGACGGGCTGATCGGTCTGGCCGAGCATGAACTGGAGCTGTTGTATCTGGTGGTTTGGTATTGTAGCGGGTGGGTTAGTGGGGCTTGCTGTGGTGCGGTTGACCATGAAGCGTAGGATGAGAGGTGTGGTGATGATGCGTCGTCGTGTGGGTTCGTCACAGTGTATGAAGACGATGTTGGGTATGATGACGTGTTCGATGGTCTTGCGGCGTCCGTTTTTCCAGATGCGGGTCTGGAGCTGGGTGGCGACGTAGGTCTGTATGCCTTGCCGGGTGAGCTGTCGTGCGAGTGTCTTTTCGTGTCGTGGTCCGGTGATGGCTACGTACCAGCTGATGGCGGCGGGCACGCCTCCGGCGACGTCAACGCCGTGTGCGTTGCCGCTGTAAAGCCGTTTTTCGGTGTCAGTACTCATTGGTCGGGTGAATACCTGTAGGCTGGTGTATTATCTCTTACTTAGAGATAATTAACCGCCCGCCAGATAATGCGCTATCAATCAATTATTTGCCTGACTCATCCCTTGGGTGTGTTTATAAAAGAGAGTATTTAAGCCAATTAGTATTTCCCTTGTATTCAAAATTTTTTGTACTTTTGCACCGTAGTATCTCTAAGTAAGAGATAATTAATTTTGATGCCGGTGATGATTTCAGCTGATTGAAATCTTTTGTCGGGACCGTAAAAAAAATAACAGGTCGTAAACGGTGTGTGCTGTTTACGACCTGTGTTATGATTTAGAATAATCTTCCTAATCTTTAAGGGATCCGACCGGTACAATCAATACTCCATCTTCGCGTCTGTATGCGTAGTCCCCTACGGCTGTAAGAACCATAAGAAAGGATGGCGATTTCATCTTACCGGTATCAATTTTGTCGGCAAGAGACAGTAATGTTTTTACTCCTTGATTTATCAGGTTGTCGCCTCCGAGTTTTATTTCTATAAGACCATATCTTCCGTCTCTCAGGTGTATTACTGCATCGCATTCAAGGCCGTTTTTGTCCCGATAATGATATACGTTCCCATTCAGGGCTTCGGCATATACTCTTAGATCACGCATGCATAATGTCTCGAATATCAGACCGAATGTATTCAGATCGGCTATCAGGTCTGACGGCCCTATGCCAAGTGATGCGGTGGCAATGGACGGGTCGGTATAGTATCGTGTGTCTGACGATCGGATTGCTGTCTTTGAGCGTAGATTCGGATTCCATGCTTCAACATCCTCGATGACGAAAATTTGTTTTAGTGCTTTGATGTATGATGCAATGGTGTCGGTGTCTAAAAAATCGCCTTCATTTTCGGTCAGGTCTTCTTTTATTGATGTAATGGTTGCTTGTGTGCCCTGATGTCTGGAATATGATCTCATAAGCCGGTGGACGCGTATGGGGTCGCGTTCCACCCCATCAACCTGTTGTATATCTCTTTTTTCGACGGCTGTCACATAATCAAAGGCTTGATCCAATGCTATTTCGTCTTCCATATCCACTGATAGCGGCCATCCTCCGCGGCATGTTATGAATGCCATCCTTTCCAGACTGAGGTGTGATACTCCTGAAATGTCTGTGTCTCCGTCAAACAGTCTTAGCAGAGATACATCGCCTGTTGATTCGCCGGATTCCCATAATGCCATAGGACGCATCCTGAGCCAGCCGAATCGGCCGGTGCCGCTGTGAATGACATCGCTCATATCAGCAGGAACGCTTGATCCGGTCAGAACGAAAAGTCCGAGTTCATGACTGTGGTCGGATTCAAATCTTATGGCATCCCAAAGTTTTGGTGCTACCTGCCATTCATCTATCAGACGAGGTTTGTCTCCACGTAACAGAAGTCTGGGGTTTATGCTTGCAAGCTGAATGTTCTGATCCTTTTTTTCGGGTTCTGACATATATAGAATGCTGTTGCATATCTGTTCGGCTGTCGTTGTCTTGCCACACCATTTTGCACCTTCTATAAGTACGGCTCCTTTGCCCTTGAGTCTGCGTTTAAGGAGTTTGTCGGCAATTCGGGGTCTATAGATCTCTTTTTTAGTCATTTAATACTTGTTGTTTGCCGCAAAGTTACAAAATAAAAGTGATAATTCGGTAATTTGGCCGGATTTCATTCGGCAATTTGGCTGAATTCCGTCCGGTGATTTGGCTGGATTTTGTTCGGTTATTTGGCTAATTACGGATGGATTTATTAGTGGGACAGTGTGGCGAGGAGGTTGTCGGCGAGGGTCTCGAGAGTCTGGCAGGCGGTGGCGTCGAGGCGGCTGCGGAGGGTGACGGTGGGGGAGAGGATGGTCATGTTGCTGGTGGTGGCGAGGGCGGCGGTCATGAGGCGTGCGGCCGCCGGTGCCCAGCTCCCGTTTTCTATCAGGCCGATGGTGCGGTCACGCAGATTTTTGCGCTGTAGGTGGTGCAGGAAGTCGTGCATGGCTGGGAAGAGATCGCCGTCGTAGGTGATGGAGGCGAGTACGATATGGCTTAGACGGAATGCTTCGGCTATGGCGTAGGAGATGTGGTGCCGGCTGAGGTCGAGGAGTACGACCTCACCGTCATACCGGCTCTCGAGTATGGTGGCGAGATGCCGGGCTGCCTGTGCTGTGCCACCGTAGACGGAGGCATAGGCTATGAGTACGCCCTGTGTTTCGGGCTGGTATCGGCTCCAGTGGTCGTAAAGCTGCCAGTAGGGTGTTAGGTCTCCGCGCAGAGCTGGACCGTGGAGGGGGGCTATGGTGCTGAACGATAGTGGCTGCAGTTTTTTCATCACGTTCTGGACGCTTGGTCCGAAGCGGCCTACGATGTTGGTGTAGTAGCGTCGTGCTTCGGTTGCCCATGGCTGGGTGGAGGTCGACATGGCGAATGTGCCGAATGCGTCGGCCGAGAAAAGTATGCCGTGGGTGGTGTCGAGAGTCATCATTACTTCGGGCCAGTGTACCATAGGGGCTGTGATGAAAGTGAGGATGGTACTGCCGGGTGAGAATGTGTCGCCGTCACTGACGGTTATGGTATGGGTGGTGAAGTCGATGTCGGGAAAGTAGTTGGCGATCATCTGGTGGGCCTTGGCGGTGGCGATGATGCGTATATCGGGATATAGGTTTATAAGGGCACGGAGTGAGCCTGAGTGATCGGGCTCGACGTGCTGTATTATGATATATTCGGGGGCTGTATGGCCGGTGTCGCGCAGGGCGGCCCCGAGAGCTGTGAGCCAGTCGGCTGTACGGCGTGTGTCGACGGTGTCGATGACGGTCGGGTGTGTGTCGTCGATCAGGAATGAGTTGTAGGAGATGCCTGACGGAATGGGATACTGGCCTTCGAATAGATCGAGATTATCATCTTCGGCTCCTATGTAGCGGATGTTCGGGGATAGGTTTTTCATTGTTTATGTATGTTTGGGGGCTCAGGATTGTATGGTGTTTTTTCCGATTATTTCCAGGGTCTGGAACCTGTCTGTGGCAAGCTGGTCACTGAGTGCCTTCAGGTTGGGGAATGGCTGTTCCTGACGAAGCCGGCGGTGAAACCGGAGTGTGAGCGGGGTGTCGTAGAGATCGGCCCGGTGGTTGATTATGTGGGCTTCGATTGTATCGGGGGCATCGGTATGGTCTACGGTGGGGCGGTGTCCTATGTTGACCATGGCGGGGTGTGTCGTGCCGTCGTGGAGTGTGGCCTGGCAGGCGTAGACTCCGCGTGGAACGAGAAGTTTGCGGGTGTCGGGAGGAAGCTGCAGATTGGCTGTCGGGAAGCCTATTGTACGTCCGAGCTGTTTGCCTCTGACAACAGTGCCTGAAAGGCTGTAGTGGTAGCCGAGCAGTTCGTTTGCGAGGCTTATGTCTCCCTGGGTGAGGGCAAAGCGTATGCGCGACGAGTTGATGGTGAGTCCGTCGGATGTGGTGAGTCCGGATGCCTGTTCGACGGTGACTCCGGTATCGTCGGCCGCCTGTATGAACTGGGAGAGGGTTGTCAGTCCGTCGGACCCGAACCGGTTGTCGTAGCCTATGAGAATGAGGCGTATGCCGAGGGTGGCGAGGCGTTCGATGTATAGGCGGGCTGTGAGGGTCGAGATTGTACCGAATGGCTTTATGTCGACATTGTCGACACCGGTGGACCGTAGAAGTGATGATTTCTCTTCGACGGTAGTGAGCAGGTGTGGGGCGCGTTCGGGGGCGAGGGTGGCGAGGGGGTGGTCGGTGAATGTGAACACTGCGGTACCGAGGCCTCTGATGCGGGCACGGCGGCACAGGTCATCGATGAGGTAACGATGGCCGCGGTGCACGCCGTCGAATGTGCCTATGACTGCCGCATATCCTGTATGTGACATGGTGTTCACTGGCGTGGTATCCTGTTCATGAAGCCGTCAGACGGTGTTACCAGAGCTGTGTGGAATCCGAGAGCGGAGGCTCCGTCAAGATTGGCGCTGGAGTCGTCGAAGAAGAGAGTTTCGCCGGGTTGTATGCCGAGACGGTCGATCGCTGCCGTGAAGATGGCTGGCTCCGGTTTGTAGGCTTTGACTTCGAATGAAGTTATAATGCCGTCGAAGTAGTGGCTGATATCGTGTCCGTCCTTTCTGAACTCCGGGAGGATGTACCGTTGCCACATGAGGAGGTTGGTATTGGAGAGAAGATAGGTGCGGAATCCCCGGTCTCGGAGATGTTCTATGTCGTGGAGACGTCTTACGGGTATGCCGCGCAGGAACTCGCAGAAAGCCCGGTCGATGTCTTCGTCGGTGACGGGCCGTTCGAAGTATTGCCTTAGCTGACGGCGGAACTCACCCGGTGTGATCTCACCTCGCTCGAGGGCGAGAAAAGGACCTTTCTGGCCGTAATCGCCGAGGAGCTCCTCGGGGTGAGGCATTCCTATGGTTCTGAAAGCACTGATGCATTTCATCCGGTCTATGTCAAGAATGACGCCTCCGAGATCAAAGAGCAGGTTCTTAATCATTGTCAATAGTAATTTCTTGTTGTGTTTCAGGCATGTGCTTTATGCCGGTTGTTATTTCTTGCGTATTATTGTCAGCCCGTCGCGTAACGGGAGTATGACCCGTTCGACCCGGGAGTCGGCGGCGACAAGGTCGTTGAATTCCATTATGCCTCGCGACTGGGCATCATGGTTATGGTCGGGGTCAGTGACTTTGCCGTCCCATAGTGTGTTGTCGGCGAGGATATATCCGCCTGGTCTCAGCCGTGGCAGTATCATCTCGTAGTAGTCGGTATAGGCCCGTTTGTTGGCATCGATGAATACCATATCCCACTGCTGGCCGCCGAGGGTGGGGATTATTTCGGCGGCGTCGCCTATGTGGAGGGTGACCCGGTCTCCGTATGGTGATTCGGAGAGACGCCGGCGAATGAAGTCTTCCATCTCGTCATCGATCTCGATAGTGTGCAGACGGCCGTCTGGAGGAAGTCCTTCGGCGATGCTGATGGCCGAGTAGGCTGCGTAGGTTCCGAGTTCGAGTGCCCTCTGTGGGGCGATCATAGCCGTGAGCATGCGCAGTATGCGGCCCTGCAGGTGGCCCGAGCACATGCGTGGGTACAGCAGGTAGACATTGACGTCGCGGGCGAGACGTCTCAGATTGTCGGGTTCGGGGTCGATGTGGTTTAATATGTATTCCTCGAGCTGGGGTGTCATTGCTGCTGGTCGATGGCGAGTATTGCCTGAACGGCGAGACGGTAGCTGTCGAGTCCGAAGCCGGCTATGACGCCACGGCACACGGGTGATATCATGCTGTGGTGGCGTATAGGCTCGCGTGCGGCTACGTTGCTGATGTGCACTTCGACGACGGGTACGCTGATGGCGGCGATGGCGTCGGCGATGGCGAGTGAGGTGTGGGTATATGCGCCGGCGTTGAGGATGATTCCCCTGATGCCGTTGTCAAAACCCCGTTCATGCAGCATGTCGATGATGTCTCCCTCGTGGTTTGACTGCATCCGGCTGATTCTGGCTTCGGTTGTGGATCTGGCGAGATCGTCGAGATATTCGTCAAGCGAGCGGTTGCCGTAGATGCCCGGCTCGCGTCGTCCTACGAGGTTGAGGTTGGGCCCGTTTATTATGAGAATCTCGGGTAGCATTTTCAGTTTCCGGATTTAAGTTCGACCTTGGTTGTGGGCGGAAGTGTGCTGTTGCGTTCCTCGACGGCTTCCTGTACTTCATGTGCGAGGTGCAGGAATGCATGCGATGCCACGGTGTCACCCATGGCTATCGGCTCACCTCCGTCGCCGCGCTCGCATATAGAGCCTACGATGGGTATCTGTGCAAGGAGCCTTACATTGAGTTCTTCGGCAAGGCGTACTCCACCTCCGTTGCCGAATATATAGTATCGCTCGTCGGGATGTTTCTCGGGGGTGAACCAGGCCATGTTCTCGACAAGACCGAGGATAGGTACGTTGACTTTGTCTCCGGTAAACATCGCGATCCCCTTGCGTGCGTCGGCGAGGGCTACCTGCTGTGGAGTGGTGACTATTACGGCTCCGGTGATGGGGAGAGTCTGTACGAGCGTCAGGTGGATATCACTTGTGCCGGGCGGCATGTCGATCAGGAAGTAGTCGAGTTCTCCCCAGTCGGCGTCGGTGATCAGCTGCTTCAGGGCATTGGAAGCCATTCCTCCGCGCCACAGGACGGGGGCGTTCCTGTCGACGAGAAACCCTATGGAGAGGACTTTGACCCCGTAGCGTGTGGCAGGTATGATGAGCTCGCGGCCGTCAACGCGGTGCATGTAGAGTTCCTCGTTCTCCAGCCCGAACATCTTCGGCATGGACGGACCGAAAATGTCGGCGTCGAGCAGTCCTACTTTATAGCCTTCGCGGGCGAGGGCTACGGCGAGGTTGGAGGCGACTGTCGATTTGCCTACGCCGCCTTTGCCTGAAGATATGCCTATGATGTTGCGTACGTTTTTAAGCGGTTGCTCGGCGGGCTGTGGAGCCACGGTGCGCGTCTTGACGGCAATGTTGCCCTTGATGTCAACCTCCGGGCCTATGTATGTGTTTATGGCGGTTTCGGCTGCCCGAATGATTGACTTTATGAATGGATCGGTAGGGCGGTCGAAGATCAGCGAGAAGCTTACCTTGAGACCGTCGATGCGGATGTCATCCTCGACCATTCCGGCTTCGACTATATTTTTGCCGCTGGCAGGGTATCGCACGTTGCGCAGCGCGTCAAGTATCAGGTTGGGATATAATCTTTGTTCCATAGGGCGTAATGCTGTTTTATCGTGCGAAGTTAATGATAAATCGTCTAACTGCCAAATGTTAATTAATTTATAAAGTCAACCCTTACGTGAGAAAAAGACTTTACGGAGGTGTTGTATCTGTAACACAATTGTAATAATTGTGCAGTATCAACTATTTTACAGATTATGCTATGAAACGCACATTCGTCACTCTGTTCATGGTCACTCTGCTGGGTATACTATCGGTATATGCTCAGGAAGTTGTTGATGATATCGACGACGTGACGCGTGACATTCTTGCCGATGAGCAGGACTATGAACTTGATACCATTGCGGGACCGGATCCCGTGACCGATCCGGTCATGCTTATGCCCGTGAAGCCCTGTATCTATGATATGCCGTATTCTATATCGGCTAATTATCCCAATTACAGACGTCTTGCCGCCAATACGGCTGTGCTGATAGGCGGTGGACTTACTACGCTCCTGATCCTGGATATGCTTCCGGAGGATGCCACGAACTGGAATAAGGCTGAGGACGCTGAGATTCCTATGGCCGAGCGCTATTATAATAATGTTATGAACGGGCCGCACTGGGACCAGGACAGTCCTTTATTCAATTATGTACTGCATCCGTATGCCGGGGCGGCCTACTATATGAGCGCCCGTTCACAAGGGTTTAATATGTGGTATTCGGCGCTTTACTGTTTTGCCGTTTCTACAATATTCTGGGAATATGGAGTGGAGGCTTTCATGGAGGTTCCGTCGTTGCAGGACCTGATCGTGACTCCTCTTGGCGGGTGGCTTCTCGGTGAAGCGTTCTACCTGGCCAAACGCTATATCGTGGAACATGATTACAGGCTTTTAGGGTGGAAGCCGTTAGGGTATGTCGCAGCTTTCTTCTGTGATCCTGTCAATGAATTTTTAGGTTATTTCCGAGGTAATGACGCCCACGGCTGGACCAGGAGACATAATATCGAGCTCAATTCGGCTATAAGCCTGAGTCCTGACGGTCTTGGCGGTCAGGCTCCGACAATTGCTGTTTCGCTTACATTCTGAGAGTATGCTGCAGCATCTGTTTTGCCTGTATTCAGATAACAAGGCCGCCGCGAGATTGGATCGCGGCGGCCTTTTGTATATTTTCAAAAAAAGATTGTCTGGCTGTTATCAGGATTTGGCTCCGATTTTCCTGCGCCCTACAAGATAGGCTACAGGAGTGGCGATAAACAGTGTCGACAGAGTGCCGGTGATTACACCGAAGAGCATTGCGAATACAAAACTGCGTATGGCGTCACCGCCCAGAATGAAGATGCACAGCAACACGAGCAGTGTCGAGACCGAAGTCATGACTGTTCGCCCAAGAGTGGAATTGAGCGACTTGTTGATTGTCGTGAAGAAGTCCATCTTCGGATAGAGGCTGATGTTCTCACGTACACGATCGAAGACCACCACGGTATCGTTGATCTGGTAACCGATTATAGTAAGGATGGCGGCGATGAATGTCTGGTCAACCTCCATTGAGAATGGCAGGAAGTCATAGCCTATGGAGTACACACCTATGATGGTGAAAGCGGTGAATGCTACTGCGGCGAGAGCACCGAGCGAGAATGCCACGTTACGGAATCGTATCAGGATGTACAGGAACATGGCGAGGAGCGACAATGTCACGGCTATATAGGCTGCCGAACGCATGTCGTCGGCTACAGTCGGTCCTACGGTCTGCGAACTGAGGACACCTTTTGTGTCGTCGAGTGTCGAGAAGTGATCGTAGTCCATGTCTCCGATGAGATTCATGTCTTTCAGGGTATCGTATAGTATCCCTGTGATCTCGGTGTCGATGGCTTCGGCGTCCTCGGTGGAGTCGATCTTGTAGTTGGTCGATACTCGTACCTGATTCTGCTCCATGATATTGATTACGCTCAGCGACGAGCCTTCGAATTTGTCTGCGAGGTTGTCTCGGATGGCATAAGGATCGGCTGCCGTCTCACATTTGATAATGTAGTTGCGGCCGCCTGAGAAGTCAATACCGGGATTGAGGCCGCGTACGATGAACGAAGCTATCACAATCACAATGAAAGCGGCTACGACAGCGCCCGATTTCTTCATCTGGCCCAGGAAGTTGTATTTCGAGCCGACAAACAGCTTGCGGGATATGGGGGTGTCGAATGTGAGGTTCTGGAACGCTTTCTTCTTGGCGCCGATTATGAAGACAATGCGTGTGAGGTATACAGCTGTGAAGAACGAGCAGATGATACCGATGATCAAAGTGGTGGCAAAGCCTTTGATCGGACCGGTACCGAAGTACAGAAGAATCAGGCCGGTTATGATCGAAGTGAGGTTCGAGTCGAAGATGGCTGAGAAAGCGTTGGAGTATCCGTCTGAGATTGCGGAACGCACATTCTTGCCTGCACGCAGTTCCTCTTTGGAGCGCTCGAAGATAAGTACGTTGGCGTCGACAGCCATACCGAGGGCGAGCACGATACCTGCTATACCCGAGAGTGTGAGCACAGCCTGGAACGAAGACAGGATGCCTATCGTGAAGAAGAGGTTGAATACAAGACCTAGGTTGGCTACCATGCCGGGAATCCAGCCATAGATGCAGATCATGAAGATCATGAGGAGCACGAGGGCGACGATAAACGAGGTTATGCCCGAGTCGATTGCCTGCTGGCCGAGTGACGGTCCGACAGTCATACTGCTTACGATATCGATCTTGAAGTCCATCTTGCCGCTCTTGAGCACGTTGGCAAGGTCCTGAGCTTCCTGTACGCTGAAGTTTCCGGTGATCTGTGAGGATCCTCCCTCGATGGCACCGTTCACGTTGGGTGACGAGTATACCACGTCGTCAAGCACGATGGCTACGGGGTAACCCACATTGTTGCCGGTGATCTTGGCCCATTGTTTGGCTCCGTCGTTGTTCATGCTCATCGATACGTAGCTGCCTGTTCCGGTATTTGGATCGTAATCGGAGTAGGCGTTTACAACGACACGGCCGTCAAGGGCAGGACGTCCTTCGTTGGTCTTCAGTGCATACAGATAGTAGTAATCGATATTGTTGGTCTCGTCGGTGATAGGTTTGTTGGCCCAGCGGAATGCGGTCTCGGCGCCGAAATAGTTGCGGGCCTCGGGAGTGCGCAGGAGAGAGTCGACCATGTAGCGGTTCGACGCCTGGGCAAGACCTACGATAGCCGATCCGTTTAGACCGATCCGCATGTAGTCTCCGATACCCTTGCCTCCATAGCTGGTGTTTGAGCGCTGGGCGGCGGTCAGGGCATTGAGTTTCTTGATGACTTCGGGTGCTTTGGCCTGGAAAGTTTCGTAGAATTCAAGGTTGGCTGACCGTTTGATGAGCTCGGTCATACGCTGCTGGTCCTTCACACCAGGGAGTTCGAGGAGAATCTGTCCGTCTTTGCCTTTGAGTACCTGAATGTTGGGAGAAACCACACCGTATGCGTCGATACGGTTGCGGAGTACGTTGGTCGCCGAGTTGTTGACACGGTTTACAACCTCGTCCTTGAGCCGGTCGACAGCCTGATTGTCGCTGTCGCCCGAGTTGACAACGTTGGGGAACACAACTGAGAGGTCGGCCAGCCGGTCGTTGCCCTCGGCGGTGCGGTATTCCTTGATGAAGGTTCCTACAAAGTCGTCGGTACGGTGTGCTTTATAGAGTGAGTCTGTGGTGGCGATGGCCTTGTCGAAAGCTGCATCCTTACCATCGGCCTTCATGGCGCGGAGGATGTCGGGCATTGATACCTGCAGAGTGACGTTCATGCCACCCTTGAGGTCGAGGCCAAGACCTATGCCCCATTTCTGTACTTCATTGAAAGTGTAGCCCATCCACACAGGGGTCTTTGCGATAGAGTCCATGTAGACCTTGCGGGCATCTTTGTAGACGTCGGAGTTCTCGCCCTTGTCACCTGCTATGTTCAGGGCATACTCGTCGGCTTTCTTTTCGTAGTGATTGGTTACAATCGAGAACGACAGATAGAAAACACATACGATCACCAAGAAAATAGCGATGACACCTGATACGAGGCTTCCTAATGATCCTTTGCTTTGCATGTGATTTGTTTAATTATGTTGTTATTTATTTTGAGTTCATGGTTTTACTGTCGGCGTAATGATATTATGCACGCTGAAACTGAACACTTTAGCTATCGCTATAGCATTCAGAGTGCAAATATACGATAAAAAAACCGATAAAAAGCAAGATTTTTGCAATAAATCACAAGGGATTTCACGATTTCCGGTGTCTTCCCGGGCATTTCCGGACATGCTGTCATGGTTTGGAAATCGGTATTATGCGTAGCTTCGGAAGTGAGAGCCGGGCGCGGAGATATGCCTCGAGTCTGTCACGTTCGGCTACGGTCATGTGGTTGCTGTAGCCTACGAGAGCGACCGTGAGAGTGTCGGTCCGGTCTTTCGTTATGTCACACTCCACGGTGTGGGCGATGGCTATGTTACTTATCTGAGGAAATACAACCCGCAGTTCCGGTGTGATAGCCGGAGCCATGGTGTCGAGGCTGACTGTGCGGGATACCAGTTGGCGCAGTGAGTCGATGGTGTGTTGCTGGGCTGTTATTGTGGCCTGGGTCACGCTGTATATATCGCGCAGCATGGCCGATGATGTGGTCTTGAGATCGTCGGTCCCTATCGTATTGCCCTGGATTATGCGCAGACGGGTGTTATTGAGATGGTATGCGGCGAGTTTGCCGTCCATCATTGCCAGCAGTGAGTCCTGCGGAAGACTTTGTCCCATGAGTGTCACAGTGAGAGTTCGCTGACCGTTGATATTGTCTGTCCTGTAGTTGAGAACCTGTGTGGCCGGGAACTGGAACTCACTTTCCACAAACCGGTTGCAGTTGTTGTTGTATGTGTTGGTGACTATCATATTGTAGGTCAGGTAGACAGCCGGTATCATTGTCACGATCGCTATGGTATAGACCGTGTTACGTACACGTCTGGCGCGGGCAGGGTTGGAGAAGTCGCGGTATGCATAGTTCATGAGACGTACACCTACGGTGGTGGCGAGAGCAATGAAGACCGAGTTGATGAAGAACAGGTACAGTGCTCCTATGAAGTAGTGTGCCTGCAGTGTGGCCAGTCCGTAGCCTACGGTGCAGAGCGGCGGCATGAGTGCGGTGGCTATGGCGACACCGGGGATGACGTTGCCCTTGGCTTTGCTGCCTATGGCGAGGATCCCGGCGGCTCCGCCGAAGAATCCTATGAATACATCGTATATGGTAGGCGATGTGCGGGCCAGCAGTTCGCTATGTCCTTCGTTGACAGGGGATATTATGAAGTATATGCATGATGTGGCTACGCTGAAGAGTGTGGCTGTCAGAAGATTGCGGAATGACCGTTTCATGAGGTCGAAATCATGGATGCCTACGGCAAGTCCGATGCCGATTATAGGCCCCATGAGGGGGGATATGAGCATGGCGCCTATTATGACGGCCGTGGAGTTGGTGTTGAGTCCCAGTGAGGCTATGAATATTGCTACGATGAGTACCAGAAGGTTTGTTCCTCTGAATGATACCCCTTCGCGTATGGTCTGCTCGGCTTCGGCCTGGGGAATCAGAAACGGACTGATATTGAAGTATCCCCTGGCACGTGTTATGAGTGCCGAAATGTCAATCTTGTTCATGATTCTGATGGCTCTTGGTTGATACTGTTGTGACTATACGTCAATACCGGTTTTCGTGATGATACAGGATCAGTAGTTAAGGTCATGGAGTACCTCGCGTATGCGTTGGTAGGTTGTGATACGGGTTGGGACGAGCGGAAGCCGTAGTTCGTTCTCGATCAGACCCATGGCGTGTAGCAGGCATTTTACTCCGGCCGGATTTCCGTCGACGAACAGCAGGCTGAACAGTTCGGTGAAACGGTGATGTATGAGCAGGGCTTTCTCGAAGTCGCCTGATAACGCGAGACGTACCATGCGTGAGAATTCCTTTGGGAACGCGTTCCCGACCACCGAGATGACACCGACGGCACCGAGTGTGATGAGTGGAAAAGTAATGCCGTCGTCGCCCGATATTACCATGAAGTCGCGCGGTTTGCGCTTGATGATATCATCCATCTGGTTGATGTTGCCCGACGCTTCCTTTATGCCTATGATCGAGTCGGGATGTTCGTTGGCCAGCCGCAGTGTGGTTTCTGCTGTCATGTTGACACCGGTCCGGCCGGGAACATTATACAATATTATAGGGAGAGGCGAGGCTTCGGCTATGGCGTGATAATGCTGGTAGATGCCTTCCTGCGACGGTTTATTGTAGTAAGGCACTACCGAGAGGATGGCGCTGAAAGATGAAAGGTCGGTATCGTTTATGCGGCGTATCACATCGGCGGTGCAATTGCCCCCGATTCCGATCACGAGCGGGATGCGGCCGTTGACTCGGTCTGTGATGAAGTGTCGGAGGTCAGCCTGCTCGTCTGATGTCAGCGCAGGAGTCTCGGCTGTGGTACCGAGAACCACGATATAGTCGACCTGATTGCTTATCTGGTACTCGATGAGGCGTGCCAAGGCTTCGTAATCAATTGATTTGTCGGTCCTGAACGGAGTTATCAGGGCAACGCCCATTCCTTTGAGATTAATTCGTGCCATCGTTGTACTGGATTTCTTGGTACAAAATTAGTAATAATCTTCAACCCGACCAAATACAAAAGTCTGTTGTCTCCGTAAAATACAGCGTGCCGTCTCGGTCTGAGACAGCACGCTGCAGAGAGTGGATTTCTTAGAGTATGTTATCTGGATGGGGCGATTACAAGCGCGTTGAGATGTCCTTCGGCGGCAGTACCTGTGTCGACGCCTGTCACCTCAATTGTAATGGTGCCGTCAGAGGCCGGTGTCACGGCGCTGAATGTAACAGCGTACTCTTCAAACGGTACCTTGTCGAATGAAGGATATACGCCGGTGCCGGAGGATGCGATCTTCAGTCCTGGTCTGATCTGTTTTTCTTCGAGAACGGTGATGCCGGTTACCTTATAAGATGATATGCGTGCGTCCCGGCTGCCGTTGAAGCGTGCGGCCATCAATGTTATGTCATACCGGCCTGACGGATCGAGCTGTGTGATCGACAGACGTCCCGGACCGACGTTTCCATTGCCTTTGGTACCGGCCACAATCAGACCGTCTTTCCATGCCGTAACCGGAAATTCGACTCCTGCGGCGGTGATTGCCGTATACTTATCTTCGCCGCTGACACCGAGGTAGCTGCCGGTAAATCCGCCAAGTATGCTTATGCCGGTTCGGACAAAGTCGCCATTGGTATCTTTGAGCCATACAGGATCGGTCAAGGGCTCGAATCGGGTATAGTTGTTCCATGGGGCGGCTGAGACGGTGTTAGGACCGAAGTCGATGTATACCGGGGACGTAAGGTCTCCGTCCTTGACTGCCGGAGAGGCGTACTCTGTCAGTTCGGTCACGCGATCGGGCGAGGCTACGGCACGGTGGGCGGCCAGCCGTGCTATCTCCGCCATCTCCTTGCTTACGGTCGGAGGAGCATATGTCGTGGTTGTGACATCGATACCGAATATGGCTTCGAACCATGTGCAGGCGGCGGTGTATCGGCCGTAGGTCACTTCGAGGTGATATCCGTCACGATTGAATATGTCGCCTACGTATGTGGTGCGGGCATTCTGGATGGCTGTCCCTGACGGAATCATAAGTCTGAGCGCGCTGTTGTCGGTCATTGCCTGGCGGGCAGATGATACGATAGCGTTATACATGGTCATCTGATTCTTGTCATAGGCCGGGAAGCTCTCGTGGTTTGAGCCGGAGGCGTAGGCCCATGTCTGGTGCCATATCATCGCGGCATCCGGAACGGAGGCCGTGATGCTGCCGATCAGCTGTGGCAGGGCTGTGTAGGTCTCGTATTTTCCTGACTTGCCGCTGGCTTGCTGAAGGCTGATGTAATCCCACGGTTCGTCGGCAAGGGCTTCGGACAGACTTATGCCTTTGCGGTTGGTCTTCTGGCCGGCTGTAATCTTGCGGTATTCATATGCGGCAGAGTTGTTCTGCAGGTTGTTCCAGTGCTTGTCAAGATCACATCCGCCTATGTACATATTGCCGATCACGACCTCGATCTGTGAGGCTTTGGCCAGATCGTAAAGGTACTGTTCCACAGCATCCTGAGAGAAACTGTTGCCTATAGCGAGGATCTTGACGGTACCTTGTATGACCGTGACCGAGATCTCAGCTTCGGCTTTGACCTCCCCTGATGTCGCCTTGACGGTGACTCTGGTCTCACCGGCAGTTATACCGGCTATTGTCATGGTGTTGTCATCTTTTCGCGTGGCGGAGGCGATATCGGGATTGTCTGATGTGCATGTCCACTGCAGGGTCTCGTATCCGGAACCGCCGAATGTTATGGTAACATCGTTGCTCTGGCGTCGTGTCAGTGTGATGTGTTCAGGGGCTGATACGGTTAAGGTCACCTCGGCCGGTGGAATTTCCGGTTCCGGTCTGGGTCCGGGCAACGGTTCATCGGGCGATTCGGAACAAGCCGACATTACGGTAAGGAAAAATGAAACGAGCAGTGTCAGCGGCCACATTGCTCTTGAAAATAGCATTTTCATGATAATGATACGGTTTAGAGTTTGTCTGTATTAATAGTCGCAAAAGATCATTAAATCTATAGGTTGAATATTGCAATAAGACTATATGCCACAGTTCTGCCGAAACATTTTACGGCATTCGTATGTTTTTTAGTATATCAGAGTATGTTTTGATTATAACACCCTTTATCGTATGGACAAGAAAAGACTTACCGCAGAGAACGGCCGCCCGATTGCCGATAACCAGAATGTTCAGACCGCAGGCCTGCGCGGACCATTTTCAGCTCAGGATCCATGGTATCTTGAGAAGATAGCTCATTTTGACCGGGAGGTGATACCTGAAAGACGTATGCATGCCAAAGGATCGGGTGCGTTCGGCACATTCACGGTCACACATGACATTACGGAATTTACCCGTGCCTCTATTTTTTCCGGTATCGGAAAGAAGACCCCCTGCCTTGTAAGATTCTCGACGGTTGCCGGAGAGCGTGGTGCCGCCGATGCCGAGAGAGATATCAGAGGCTTTGCTATAAAATTTTATACTGATCAGGGAAACTGGGATCTCGTAGGAAACAACACCCCTGTTTTTTTCCTTCGTGATCCGCTGAAGTTCCCTGACCTCAATCATGCGATAAAGCGTGATCCCCGCACCGGTATGCGCAATCCGACAGCCAACTGGGATTTCTGGACACTTCTTCCCGAAGCCCTGCACCAGGTCACAATCACCATGTCGCCGCGTGGAATCCCGGCATCGTTCCGCAATATGCACGGATTCGGCAGTCATACATACAGTTTCTTTGACAAGGATAACAGACGGACCTGGGTCAAGTTCCATTTCAGGACACTCCAGGGAATCAAAAACCTTACCGACAAAGAGGCTGAGGCTATTATAGCCAAGGACAGGGAATCGCATCAGAGAGACCTGTTTGAGGCTATAGAACGCGGTGATTTTCCGCGCTGGAAACTTCAGGTACAGCTTATGACCGAGGAAGAGGCAAAGAAGTACCATATCAACCCGTTTGACCTTACGAAAGTATGGTACCACAAGGATTTCCCATTGCGTGACGTAGGCATTCTTGAACTCAACCGTAATCCTCAGAATTTTTTTGCTGAAATCGAGCAGGCGGCCTTCAATCCGGCAAATATAGTGGAGGGTATCGGATTTTCCCCCGACAAGATGCTGCAGGGAAGGCTGTTCTCGTACGGTGACGCCCAACGTTACCGTCTCGGTGTAAACCACAATCTTATTCCTGTGAACCGCCCCAGATGTCCGTTCCATTCATATCACCGTGACGGTCAGATGCGTACCGATGATAATTACGGAGATACCATAGCCTATGAGCCCAACAGCTATGGTGAATGGAAAGACAATCCGTCGATTAAGGAGCCTCCCATGGCGCTTGACGGAGACTTGTACAACTACGACGAACGTCAGTATGACGATGACTACTATACCCAGCCCGGAAAGTTATGGCGGCTTATGAGTGACGAGGACAAGCGTGCTACCTGCTCCAATACCGCCGCACAGATGGAGGGGGTTCCGCTATTCATCAAACAGCGACATGTGCGTGCCTGCCATAATGCCGACAGGGAGTATGGAAAGATGCTTGCCGAGGCCTTGGCGATTGACCTTCAGGAAGCGCTTGTTGCGGAAGATCCTGCACATCCGTCATGGGATAAACGCAAGTCAGCCGGATGAAATGTGCAGAGAGGCAGGAATAGAACGTATATTCCTGCCTCTTATGCATTCCAGCCCCTGTGCATAAGAGCTTACCGGGCCGGCCTTATAATCGCTGCGTAACCGCCGCCGCGAGCCAGTGTGACATGCAGGGCAGTACCTCCGTCGATGTTGTTGACTGTCACTATATGATCCTTGGCCTGACTGTCGGCGTTGATGCCGTCGGCATGAGACGTCATGGTGTAATGACCGTTGCCGAGAAACGACGTGTCAAGAGTCAGTTCACGTGGAACCTCTCCTCCCAGAACGCCTATGTACCATGTATCTCCGCTGCGGCGTGCCACGGCGACATACTCACCGATCTCGCCCTCCAGGGGGACGGTTTCGTTCCATACCGTGGGGATGGTTTTGATGAAGCTGAAACTTTCAGGGTTCTCATCATATTTGGACGGACTGTCGGAGATCATCTGCAACGGGCTTTCATATACGATGAACTGGGCTATCTGATGAGAACGTGTGCCCTGGCTCATAGGTTCGTGCTGATTGGCATGGAATGTCTCCGGGTGTGCATTCAGCATGGCTCCTGGTGTATAGTCCATCGGTCCGACCCACATTCTCAGGTAAGGTATCGTCACATCGTGACGCGGAGTGGCGCGGTCGCTCCACTTATTGTATTCCAGGCCAATGACACCTTCACGTGTCATGAGGTTGGGATACCTGCGCCGCATTCCCTCGTTGGGATACGAACCGTGAAAATCCACCATAAGCTTATGACTGGCGGCACATTTGGCTACATCTTCGAAGAATCTGACCATCCTGGCGTCATTACGGTCCATGAAATCTACCTTCACTCCCGAGACGCCCCATTTTTCGAACTGGGTGAAAGCCGGCTCCATCTGTCTGAGCACGTTCGGCCATTTGGTCCATAAAATTATTCCCACACCTCTTTCCCCGGCGTGACGACATATAGCCGGAATATCGACATCAGGCGCGAGAGTGAGCAGATCGTTGCGTGCCGACCAACCCTCGTCAAGCAGAACATTACCGATGCCGTTGGCGGCGGCATAGTCAACGAGATACATGTATGTGTCGGTGTTTATGCCCGATCGGAAATCCACACCATAGATATTGCGGTCATTCCACCAGTCCCACAGGATATTACCCGGTTTTACCCATGAGAAATCAGCGCTGTCGTCGGGCGCGTCGGACAGAAGATATACCAGTTCGTCGGCAATTATGTCTATCGCTTTGTCAAACAGGCCTGTGACTCGCCACGGGAAAGCTCTCATACCGGCCTTAGGTATGAGGTAGGGATGACGGGTAGCGGCATATATCTTATTGTCACCGTCGGCCTGCACCTCTTTGTCGGGATAGTTGGCAAATATGGCTTCAAATCCTTGACAGACAGGCTTGAGATACATGCCCGGATAATCATACAGATTGGCGTCGGCGATCAGCATCTTCACCCCGGCCCTGTCGACCATTACGGGTGTTACGGAGAAACTGTCGACAGGTAATTCGCTCAGTTTACTGAAAGTATAGTCATGCTCGTACCAGTTCTGCAGTTCATCGGTAAGCAGTGTTATGGTAGCCGGATCATCGTCAAGGAAACGGTAAGCTACAGTCTCTCCGCTGACCGGCGACTGATTGTCGGTGGTGCTCACGAACCTATAGGCCACCCCGCTGTCATATGCCCTGAACTCTATATCATGGTCTCTGTAGCGGAGTGTCAACGCATTATACCTGTCGACGGTCGAGCCATACTTACGCCTGACAAGGAAGTCAACAACCGAGTCGACACTACGGCGTGACACCTTTGGCCTTTTTTCATCCACTCCCCATGTATCCGATCCTACAGTCATTGACAACGGTGACTCATCGAGCACAGTTCTGCCGTTACGTACAATACTATAAGTAACATCAGGCGAATCGTTTACCTTCACGACTGTTTTTCCATCAGGTGACATCAGTTTCTGCGTCCCGGCTGCGATCGTCAAAGGTGAGATTACGGCACAACCGATGAATATTGCTGTAATGATATGTTTCATCTCTTCATTGCCAATTAGTTACCACCCGAGATAATAATAAATGAGAGTCCTGTGATGAACAGAATGAACATCAGAGCCAGCAGGCGTGATGTCGACTTACGGCATCCCGTAAACTCCTTCCACACAAACACTCCCCATGCTGCCGCAACCATGGGAGCACCCTGGCCGAGCGCATATGAGATGGCAGCACCGGCCTTTCCGGCGGCGATATAGCTCAGAGCCGTACCGAGTCCCCAGATACAGCCCCCGAGGATGCCGACCATATGTGTCTTCAACCGGCCGGCAAAATATTCGCGGTAGGTGACCGGAGTGCCGATAAACGGGTGTTTCATCACATAAGTGTTAAAAATGAAGTTACTGATGAATATACCTACGGCAAATATAAAGAACGCCGTGTAGGGTGTGGCCATGCCCGGTGTCGGATTCTCAAAATTATCGAGATCCATGGCTGCAGAGACGAAACGATAGAAGAATGCCATCAGCACTCCTGCTATGGCGGCCAGGATGATTCCTTTACGTGTTCCGGCATCGGAACTGCCGCTGTTCTGACAGCCGGCAGCCATGCCGTTGCAAATGATGGCCACTACAATAAACGCCACACCGACGAACAGCCATACCGGATCACCCTTCGGGGTACTCATATAGTTGACAATCACGCCCAACACAAGAGCCAGGCCCACACCTAAGGGGAAAGCAACAGCCATGCCGGCCATAGATACCGATGCCGACAGCAGAATATTGGACGCATTGAAGATGAAACCACCTGCAAGAATGCTCATTATGCATTCGCCATCGACCTGCCGTATGTCTTCGATGAACGGCCGGCCCTGCTGACCGAAACTGCCAAGTGTGAATACCAGCAACAGCGCAAACAGCAGTATGCCTATGGTATAGTCCCAGTAGTACAATTCATAGCGCCAGTTTTTGCCGGCAAGCTTCTGGGTGTTGCCCCAGGAGCCCCAGCATATCATTGTAATGAAGCAGAAAATAACTGCGAGAGTATAATTATTGACAATGAACATAAGTAGATGTTGAAAATTAGTTTATATCAGATTTTTTTCGTATCTTTGTGT
>CAJUBL010000015.1 GCA_910584665.1 uncultured Muribaculaceae bacterium
CTATTCCGCATCGCAAACCTTTATGCATATCCCCACTGATTTTCTACTGACCCCTACTCTCCCGCATCATCTTAGGATTACAATTATATTTTTTCCTGAACAGGCGATTGAAGTAGGTCACATTTGAGAATCCGACATCATAGGCAACCGAAGCTATGGCAATGTCGGTATTGTACAACATCTCTTTTGCCTTTTCAAGACGTATGCCGTTAACAAATTCAGTTAAACTCATTCCGGCATGGCGCCTCATGAAAGTACAGAATGATGATTTGTTCATTCCGATCTCTTTTGATATCTCACCAAGAGAGATGTTGCGGATATAGTTACAACGACAATATACTCTCACATTTTCAAGTCTTTGTTCAATGCGGCTTAGATTTGTGTTACGTCCTACCTGTTTACAGCTATTCGTATCTGTTATTGCCAATAGAAGCTCTATCATCTGCGGCAACCGTAAATGAGCGGGCTTGTCCCGCATGGCCAGTAATAATTCCAATATCTTCCTATAGGTCCTGCCGGAATATCTGACAGCTACGGTCAGTGCTGATATCCGATTAAAGACTTCTGTAAATTCAGGAATAACCATTGACAGTTTTTCCAATGTTTCCGTTCCAAAGAATACGGAGATATTGTTGATATTACCATCTGAATCTGTTTTCATATGATCAAAATGCCATTCATGAGGAATGTTGGGCGGAATAAGGATTATCTCACCTTCAGTAATCGTTTCTGTCATATCTCCGATAGTACGCACCCCGCCGCCACACATAACATAAGACAGTTCCCATTGCCGGTGGAAATGTATTCCGATCTGCCTGTCAGGCGAAATTTTTACATCATCAAAGGTAAATGCAACGACTTTCATAATGCAAATATAGTTCAATTAATTTAAAATTATGGCAAATTAAGTACACGATTTTTTTACGAATTTTGTACCATAAATCAAAAAAAACAACTCTTATGTCAGAAGTAACAATCCCTTTAGCCTCCAAACCGAGATTCGAAATTCTTGACGGACTCCGTGGAGTCGCCGCAATGATTGTGGTGGCATTCCACCTGTTTGAGACCTATTCGTCAGGACCGGACGACCAGATTCTCAACCACGGATACCTCGCGGTTGATTTCTTTTTTGTCCTGTCGGGATTTGTGATCGGCTATGCCTACGATGACCGCTGGGGACGCATGTCGACATTGAATTTCTTCAAACGCCGCCTTATTCGCCTGCAGCCGATGGTGATCTTAGGTACTCTGATAGGTGCGTTCTGGTTTTATTTCAGCGGCGCACCCGGATTCGAGCTTGTAATGCAGACACCATGGTGGAAACTGATGCTGATAACGATACTCGGATGCATAATGTTTCCCACACCTCCATCAATGGATATCAGGGGATGGAAGGAGATCAACTCCCTTAACGGCGCACAATGGTCACTGCTGTGGGAATATATAGCCAATATCCTATACGCATTGTTTGTCAGACGGTTCGGCACGAAACTTCTTACATGTCTTGTATTACTGTCGGCATTCCTGACCATTGACCTCGCCATGAACCTGGACACATTCGGATTATTGGAAGTACGTAGTTATGCGAAATACACGGTAATCGGAGGATTCGGCCTTACTGCCGATCAGATATATATAGGTATCTCACGTCTGCTGTATCCGTTTTTCGGCGGACTGCTGCTTTACCGCATGAGCAAATGGCGCATAAATTTCAGAAGAGGAGGCATGACGCTCTGTTCCATAGCTGTGGCCGCCACACTCGTAGTTCCACATATCGGGGGCGATGATCACGGATGGCTGAACGGACTGTACTGCGCTGTCACAATACTGTTCATCTATCCTGTGATTGTAGCGGCCGGTGCCGGCAGTGAACTGAAAGGACGAAAAACAACAGCTGTCTGCAAATTTCTCGGAATGATCTCCTATCCGCTCTATATCACCCATTACCCTATGATCTATGTACAGATGAACTGGGCCGCGCGACATGCCGACGCACCTCTCGGCACCCATATCTGGGTAGCAGTCAGCATATTCCTCGCATCAATAGCTGTGGCATACGCAAGTATCCGAGTATACGATATTCCTGTGCGTGAGTGGCTCTCTGAAAAATTTCTCCATCAAAATAAGAAAGCTGTGTAAAAGGTTTTGAGGACAATATCATTGAGATAACCGAGTAATCAATTACGTCATTCCCTGTTCAATGAGAACTGCTTTTAGATTCTCTATATCTGACAAGCGTATCAATTCATTGATGGAAGCATAATCACGGATATTTCGGTTTGACCCATAATTTGATTAACTTTGCAACGCCTTAGAAGGAGACGCCGGGTATCGCCGCAGCCCTCAGACAGGCTCGGATTCAGTTATGAATTGGATAATTCTGATTGTAGCCGGCTTCTGTGAGGTCGGCTTCACCTATTGCCTCGGACGGGCAAAATCCGTTGACGGTCTCTTCTGGTGGGGATGGATTTCCGGATTTCTTGTTTTCACAATCATCAGTATGGGATTGCTGGCTAAAGCCACGCAGAGTCTGCCGATAGGAACAGCCTATGCGGTATGGACCGGTATCGGAGCGATCGGTACAGTATTGGCCGGCATATTCTTCTTCCACGAACCGGCCACTTTCTGGAGGCTGTTTTTCATCTTCACACTGGTATCATCAATCATCGGACTGAAATTTGTTTCATAGATTATGGAGTTTAGAAAAATGAGGTGTTTCCGTCAGCAACTATCAATGCGGGAATGCAATTCGATCCTGTCATGTGCCACCTCCGGCACACTTGCATTGCTCGGTGATAACGGCTATCCGTATGCCGTACCCATCGGTTATGTGTATTCCGACGGCACGTTTTATTTCCATAGTGCTAAGTCGGGTCATAAGGTCGACGCCATACGGGATTGTGACAAGGCTTCATTCTGCGTAATAGCCGCCGATGACGTGCATCCGGCGGAGTTCACCTCTTATTTCAGAAGCGTCATCGTATTCGGGCGGATTCAGATAGTTGACTCAGAGGATGAAAGACTCCGGGCGACTGTATTGTTGGGCGAAAGGTATAATCCCGGTGATGCCGAAGGACTACAAAAGGAGATGGAGAAAGCCATGTCTCACATGCTTGTCCTACGCTTTGATATCGAACACCTGTCAGGCAAGGAGGCTATAGAGCTTACACGAGACAAGAAAGCAGTATGCGGATCTTGATATATATCAAACTGCATTGATAATCAGTTAATTTGTTCAAGTGAAAAATAATAGCTAAATTTACAGCATAATACTTTATCGCTACTATTATGGCGTGTTATTTACAGATCGAAAATCTAACTAAGAGTGTCGGTGACCGTGTGTTGTTCGGTGATGTTACCTTTGGGCTTAATGAGGGTGACAAGGTTGGTGTAATTGCCAAGAACGGTACCGGAAAGACAACGTTACTGAGATGTATTGCCGGCAAGGATGATATAGACTCAGGCAAGATAACTTTTAAAGGGGATCTCAGGGTCGGTTACCTTGAACAGCAACCGTATCTGGAAGAATCGCAATCTGTGCTCGATGCATGTCTCAATCCCGATATGCCGGGGTCAATTGTCATCAAGGAATATGAGCAGGCTGTGGAAAACGGAGATCCATCGATACTCGAGAAAGCTATCGCCGAGATGGATTCGGCCGGTATATGGGATTATGAGGACCGTTTAAAGCAACTTCTCACACAGCTTCATATTACCGATATGAATCAATGTGTGGCACAGCTGTCTGGCGGACAGCGCAAGCGTGTCGCAATAGCGCGTATCATACTTGAGAATCCTGACCTTGTGATTCTTGATGAGCCGACAAACCATCTTGATATAGAAACGATCGAATGGCTGGAAGGCTGGCTCAGACGCAGCCGCACTACCCTACTGATGGTAACCCATGACCGTTATTTTCTCGACAGGGTGTGTAACCGTATAATTGAGATTGACCGTGAACAGATATACTGCTATGACGGTAATTATGATTACTATATACGCAAGCGTTCCGAACGCATAGAGGCAATGGCATCAGAACTTGCCAAGATAAAGAACACTTTACGTAAGGAGCAGGAATGGATGAACCGTCAGCCTCAGGCGCGGGCGGGTAAAGCCCGTTACCGTATCGAATCGTTCTATGATCTGAAAGAGCGCTCAAAGGTAAATCTCACTGAGAGGAATATAAATCTGGATGTGAAATCATCATATATCGGATCAAAGATATTTGAGGCCGAACATATTTCCAAACGGTTCGGTGACCGTATAATACTTGATGATTTCACTTATACGTTTGCCCGTTACGAGAAACTTGGAATCATCGGACCAAACGGGGCCGGCAAGTCGACATTCATCAAAATGCTTCAAGGTATAGTATCTCATGACAGCGGCAACTGGAATGTTGGCGAAACAGTACGGTTCGGTTACTACAGCCAGGACGGGATACAGCTTGACAGCAATAAAAAAGTCATAGATGCGGTCACGGAGCGGTGTGAGGAGATAACTATCAATGGAGGACATACATATTCTCCCATGCAGTTTCTGCAGAAGTTTCTATTCACACCTGCCGATCAGCAGAAATATATACACACTCTGAGCGGAGGCGAGCTTGCCCGGCTGCATCTTGCCACTGTCCTGATGATGTCGCCTAATTTTCTTATCCTTGATGAACCGACAAATGATCTTGATATTGTGACGCTCGGCATTCTTGAGGAGTATCTTATGGAATTCAAGGGGTGTGTGATTGTAATTTCCCATGATCGTTTCTTTCTGGATTCGATTGTTGACCATCTGTTTGTGTTTGAGGGAAATGGTGTGATCAGGGATTTTCCCGGAAATTATACCGAATACCGGTCATATCAAAAAGACAATGATGTGCATCAGGCTGATTCAGGCAACAAGCCGAAAGTATCATACGAAAAACCGAAATCCGAGCGTAAAGTAAAGATGACATATAACGAACGCAGGGAGTTTGAAAAAATCGGTAAGGAAATCGAACTTCTGACAGAAGAGAAATCGGCCCTCGAACGGCTGTTCAACAGCGGTGAAGTTATAACCGATATGGATGTGAAGTCACGGAGATACAACGAGATTTCTGAACTTCTTGACGAAAAAGAGATGCGCTGGCTGGAACTGTCGGAGAAGGACTGATTCTATAGGAGTGTGTCAGAGCAGAGAGTGTGTCTGACTGCAATTTTTTTCTTTGCAGACCGTTATTTATAATAACAGATGACGGTAAATGTTCCTGACAGACATATCATTGTCATCTGACTGAGTGAGATCCGCTACCGGCTTAGTCCTGTATAAATCTCTGTCTTCTCTACATATAGATCATTATCAATGAAGGTATCATTCATAATTCCACCACAATTTGACGGTAAACAGCCGGCCGAACGTACCGCAGGCTGTACGAGAGTCGTATATCAGGCTCCAAACATCTATGAACTTACAGTCGCTGCGGTCGTGCAGTCTATAGAAAATGTAGAGGTGTCCTATCGTGATTTTGTATATTTCAAAACTACCACTGCAGGCTTCATTGATTTCATAAAGGGTGATGACAGTGATATATATTGTATCTGGACTGTCAATCTTTCAATCGACAATGATATAGAGGCAATAAGGTACCTGCAGCAGTACAACGAAACGTCCCGTATCGTACTGATGGGTCCGGGAGCGACATTCTTTTCAAAAAAATGTCTGACAGACAGTTCAGTTATCATTGTAAGAGGCGAACCGGAAGCTACTGTTCATGAACTGATTTCCAATATATCCAGGGGCAAATCGATCGAAAAAACCGACGGTATCACCTTTAGGGATAATTCGGGAGTGCACACCAACAGGTCCCGGGCATTGATCAGGGATATCGACAGGCTGCCATTCGCCGCCCGTGAACTGATAAAGGATTGTGTATTTCACAATCCCAAGATAAAGGACGGACCTTACACTACCATGGTCACATCACGCAGTTGTCCATTCAGATGCATATATTGTGTGCCATCATCCCTGACATTCGCCCGTGAGATCGATTACAGAGAGAATCACGGTATAAAGCCTCCTGTGGCATTCAGGTCTATCGACAGCATAAGGGACGAGATCGAGACAATCTGTGAGCAGGGATACCGTGCCATAGGATTCATGGATGACAACTTCATATGGAATGAATCCCGCACGGCCCAGATATGCGGTATTCTTAAAGAAAAAGGAATAAAATGGGGATGCCAGGCCCGTGTCGACGCTATCACTGATAATGTGGCACGCGTTCTGGGTGACAGCAACTGCTGTTATGTTGATCTCGGAGTGGAATCCTTTAACGATGAAATTCTGGAATATATAAAAAAGGGAATAAAGGTCACGGATATCTACAATGCCATTTCCCTGTTGAAGAAATACAATGTTCCTGTCAAACTCAATGTGCTCATAGGCTCATCACCCCTTGAAACGAGAGACACGATCAGGCATACTCTCAGGGAGGCAAAAAAGCTTGATGTCGACCAGATCATGTTCAATATAGTTTCTCCTTTTCCCGGTACCGAATACTATAACATTGCAATGGCAAACGGATGGATAAAAGGTGGGGAATATGTTCCTACCGATGTCCAGCGTTCTTCAATACTTGATCTTCCCCAGATCTCATCCAGAGAAATGGAACATTTGCTTTTCATCAACAATATCAGCTTTTTCCTGTCTCCAAAATTTGTTTTCAGACAACTGAAACGTTTTACATCCTTCAAAGAGTTCGCATATTCATTAAGGGCATTAAAAATAAAGCTGTTTGGATAAGATAAATAGCCATCACTGACCATGAAACTGAGTGTGATAATACTTAATTACAACCAGACGGAGGCAACCCTGAGGTGTGTGGAATCTCTGGATAATGCTTTCGTAGCACTCGGCTGGAATAAGGATCAAGTGGAGATCATACTGATCGATAACGGATCGGACAATGTAATACCCGATTGCAGTCTGAACCGTTTTTCCACTCTCAGCAGTTACAGGCTGGCTGAAAATCTCGGAGTCGCACGAGGGCGCAACTATGGACTACGGAAGGCGTCGGGCGATTTAATAATGATACTGGATAACGATACGATTGTAAACAAAGATGCTGTCAGCCGGCTTGTAATGTATCTTACCGGGTCACCTCATACCGGAATTGTCGCTCCGGTTCTCAGAAATACGGATGGCTCCCTGCAATATAGTTCCAGAGAATATCCAGGTATAATTGAGAAAATAAAAAGCATTACAGGCCTTGGCAGGCATGATGTGGCGGCAGGCTGTGAAGAAGTAATGCATCCCTGTTATGTAATAGGAGCCTGTCAACTGTTCAGAAGGGATATTATAAAGCATATAGGGATGCTTGATGAAAATATATTCTACGGACCGGAGGATGCTGATTTCTGTATAAGGGTTTCTCAGGCCGGATATACGATCGATTATCTTACCTCAGTGTCAATATATCACGACCACCGCCGTATAACAAGACGAAATCCCTTTACCGGAATCGCATTCAGACATTTTAAAGCGCTGTTGTATTTCTACCGCAAGCACGGTCGTTGGCTATGACCAATCATTTTATCTGCTCACGTTAAAAACAGCATTCAGAAACCTCAATATGCGTGGTCCGGCCATGGAAGCCAGAATGCCGAGTTTTATTTTGGGTATCACCCTTCTGTTGAGAAGGCATTGTAAACGCAACTGTTTTATGTCGTTCCATGTCTTATGGTTCAGACTGTCATATTCCGGCCTGCCGCATGTAAGAAGGAATACATTGAATGAGGCTGACAGCTGCCGGCTTATTGCCGCATTGACGACATCTTTACCGCAATCTGTTCCGCACAGATAGTCTCTCACAGATTGCATTGCCCTGACTGCATCGAGTCGGTCGGACGAAAAACTGTTAATAAAACTTCCTATATGACTGCGGTAATAATATAATCCGGCATAGGTTACAGTGACAACAGAAGCATTAAGACATATACGTGGATATATTTCAAGATCTTCATATCTCATGGATCTGAATCTCAGGTTTTTCCATAATGATGCCTTGTAGAGTTTTGCCGATACGGAGTTATCGGAACAACGCTGATACAGCACATCGGCGAGATACCCCCGGGCATCAATTGTCTCAAACCGCTCGTTGTTCAGTCCAAGATGACTGATGTCATGTGTCAGTCCGGCGACTGACATATCGGCACATGTCTCGGTCAGCAGCATATAAAGTATTTCAATGCATTCATGGGATATCATGTCATCGGCATCAACAAATGTCACATATTCTCCTGTCATTGCATCCAGTGCCCTGTTCCGGGCGGCAGACGGCCCGAGATTGGACTGACTGAAAACTTTTACACGGTTATCACAGCTACTGTATCGTGTCATGACATCCGATGATCCGTCCGTCGAGCCATCATCAACCACCAGTATCTCAAGATTGCAGTATGTCTGCGCAAGAATGCTGTCAAGGCAATCACCCAGATATTCTTCGGCGTTGCAGACAGGAACGATTACTGATATAAGCGGTTCATGGCTCATGGCTCATTTAAATTTAAAGTGTTACCTGAAACAGTAACGCATTTTATCCTGATGATATTGTGTGTCAGGCAGTGTCATTACACGAAGGCAGGGCGCCTCTGTCAACCAACAGTTGACCGGACGCCCCACCCCATAGAAGTGATATATCAGGTACTCTATCTGTCCTTATTCCCGCCGCTCTGTATGTCGGCTTTGACTGTCGGATCGGCAGGACTTTCAACCGACGGTATATCTTCCTGTTCGGCGACAATGGCAATCTTCTTAGCCATGTAGCCTGTACAGATTGAATATCCAACGGCATAGACAGGCATCTCGGCCTGTAAAAGGTGATTGCCTACAGGTAGTTCTCCGGTAGCTACGTTGATCGCATAAGGTGAGGTGATAGTAGTACCGATAGGCATGTAATCCCAGAAGTATCTCACACCTCCCAGCGTGGCTTCTTTCTCGCCGTGATTGACAAGATTGACACCTGTAACCTGAAGTTCCTGTCCCTGAACAATGTAATAAACATCGCCGACCTGTGTTCCTCCCTCAAATGTTGCGTAAATCTCGACATTGGGCAGATCATTATCATCGTCACATGATATCATCGCCAATGGTAACGCAAGAAGCAAATAAAATAGTTTTTTCATAATACTGTAAAATAAAGATGTTGAAGAAAATTTACGATAATTAAACACTTGGAGGTGTACGAAAGTTCGTTCAGTTACTGAAAATCAGTTTATCATCTTTCACATCGATGATAATGGGCCTGTCACGGTCGACAGTCTGTGCCAAAATGTCTTTTGACAGCCGGTTCAGTACCATACGATGTATGACACGCTTGACAGGGCGGGCACCGAATTCCGGATCATACCCCTCATCGGCAAGGTAATCTATGGCGGCCGGTGTAACATCGAGAGTGATACCGTTGGCGGATAGCATGCGCTGTATGCTCCTGACCTGCAGTCCGACAATCTCCCTTATTTCCTCACGGTCAAGAGGCGTGAACATTATGATCTCGTCAATGCGGTTGAGAAATTCCGGTCTGATAGTCTGTTTCAACATATCAAGAACCTGTGCTTTGGTACTTTCAATGACTTCGATCCTGTTCTGGGGTGTCAGTTTCCCGAAATTCTCTCTTATGACATTCGAGCCCATGTTGCTTGTCATTATTATGATCGTGTTTTTGAAGTTCACGAGACGACCCTTGTTATCGGTAAGTCTGCCATCGTCAAGGACCTGTAACAGTATGTTGAACACGTCCGGATGAGCTTTCTCTATCTCATCAAACAGAACTACCGAGTAAGGTTTACGTCTTACAGCCTCCGTCAGCTGTCCGCCCTCGTCATATCCGACATATCCGGGAGGCGCTCCGACAAGGCGTGACACAGCGTGCTTCTCCTGATACTCGCTCATGTCTATACGGGTCATCATATTCTCGTCGTCAAAGAGGTATTCAGCCAGTGCTTTTGCAAGCTCCGTCTTACCGACACCTGTAGTTCCAAGGAAAATGAACGATCCGATAGGCCGGCGCGGGTCGTTAAGACCTGCCCGTGAACGGCGTACGGCGTCAGCGATAGCCTGTATGGCATCATCCTGCCCGATAACACGGTGATGCAGTTCTTCCTCAAGGTGCAGGAGTTTATCTTTTTCGCTCTGTACCATTTTTTTTACCGGGATACCGGTCCATCGGGAAACAATGTCGGCAATATCCTCTGCATCGACTTCTTCCTTGATGAGAGCCTTTTCGCCCTGCATTACCTTAAGCTGTTCCTGAATATTACTGTTCTCGGTTATTTTTTCCTGAATACGGCTATATCTTATTTCGGCCACTCTGGCGTAATCACCCTCGCGTTCGGCCCGTTCCGCCTCGAAATTAAGCTGTTCGATATCAATCTTGTTCTGCTGTATACGATTTATCAGCTCCTTTTCGGCTTTCCATTTGGCCTTATACTGGTTTTCCTCTTCGCGAAGAGCCGCCAGGTCTTTTTCTATTTCTTTAACTTTGACCTTGTCTCCCTCTCTTTTTATGGCTTCGCGTTCTATCTCTTTCTGAGCGATCATACGCGATATCTCGTCGATTGACTGTGGGACGGAATCAATCTCGAGTCTGAGTTTGGAAGCGGCCTCATCGACAAGATCTATTGCCTTGTCGGGCAGGAAACGGTCGGTGATATAACGTTCGGACAACTGTACCGCAGCTATGATCGCCTCGTCACGGATGCGTACCTTGTGGTGGTTTTCGTAACGTTCCTTTAACCCTCGAAGAATCGCTATCGCACTCATCTCGTCAGGTTCGTTGACCATCACTTTCTGAAAACGTCGTTCGAGAGCTTTATCTTTTTCAAAATATTTCTGATATTCATCAAGCGTAGTCGCACCAATACTGCGCAATTCGCCTCGTGCGAGCGCCGGTTTAAGAATGTTGGCGGCATCCATGGCGCCTTCACCCTTTCCGGCACCGACAAGCGTATGTATCTCATCAATAAACAAAATAATCTCGCCATCGCTTTGTGTGACTTCATTTACAATAGCTTTCAGGCGCTCTTCAAATTCACCCTTGTACTTGGCACCGGCAACGAGCGCACCCATGTCGAGCGAGAAAATCTGTTTGGTTCTGAGGTTTTCCGGAACGTCGCCACGCACAATACGCTGGGCCAGACCCTCGGCTATCGCGGTTTTGCCGGTTCCTGGCTCACCGATAAGCATCGGGTTGTTTTTTGTACGTCGGCTGAGAATCTGTAAGACACGGCGAATCTCGTCATCACGTCCGATCACCGGATCAAGTTTGCCTGAGTGGGCGCGCTCATTAAGATTGACCGCATATTTACCCAGAGCATTGTATGTATCCTCGGCACTCTGGTCGGTCGCTTTCTTTCCCTTACGTAACTCTTCTATCGCGGCGGTCATCTCTTTCTGTGTAATACCGGCATCTTTCAATATAGTCGAGGCGGGCCCTGCCACATCGAAGACTGACATGAGTATAGCTTCGAGCGATACATACTCGTCACCCATTTTCCTGGCAATGTCAACGGACTTCTGAAGTACATCATTCGAAGCATGACTTAGGTATGGTTCCGCTCCGCTGACTTTTGGCAGAGCCCTGATTTCTTTGTCTATATTCTGTTCCGCAACAGATAAACTGGCTCCGACCTTCTGGAAGATGAACTTCACCAGAGAATCCCCCTCGGCAATAACTCCTTTGAGGATATGCACTGGCTCAATTGCCTGTTGTCCTGAGGATCGTGTGATCTCGACAGCCTTTTGAATGGCCTCCTGGGATTTGATTGTAAAATTATTGAAATTCATAGTGTGAATTATTAGATTATTTTCTCGGATATGTGCTTAAGTCCAATGACATCAACACTTTGTTTTATCACTTTTAACAAATGAAAATTTCTTTTGTTTTATAGTATATTTGATATTACAAGCTTTTGGTGTAACTTTGCATGATAATTATATAAGATATACATGAAACACTTTCTGTTGATCGCTATAGCAATACTCGTGCCAACATTCAGATCGTTGGCGGATTCTCCGCTTTTCCCCTATCCTGAGGCACCGGAGACGCTCGGGACAATGGAGGAGAAATGCAGTTATGTCATTGAGCATTTCTGGGACCGCTGTAATATCAATCAGGCTTTTTCAAGCAGGACGAAGATGCAGCAGGCTTTTAATGACTATATCCAGATAGTGCCTTATGCCAATGCCGAAACCGTTCATAAATCGGTTGACGCTCTGATTGCCAAAGTGGCAAAGAATCCTAAAAACCTGATGGTATTGGCAGAGATGGCAGAGGGCCTGATGTACAGTGATACCGCACGCATCATCTGTGACGAAGTCTATTATCCGTTTGCTAAGGCTGTCGCTGACAACAAGAAGATCAAGGATGCCGATAAAGCCCGTTTCATCTCTCAGGCCAAGATACTTGGCGGGTCGCAGGTAGGCATGGTCGCGCCTGATTTCACATATGTCGCGCCTGATGGTACAAAACATAATTTCAGCGAACTTCCTGCCGGTTATGTCATACTGTTTTTTAATGATCCGGACTGTTCGGACTGCATGATGGCACGGGTGAGGCTTTCCGCCGACTATAATATCAAGCAGTTTATTGACCGCGGACAGCTGCATATACTCAGCATATATCCCGGAGATCCGGCTGATGAAGAATGGAAAGAGGTAGTCAGCCGTTTACCTGACAACTGGATTGTGGGAGCATGTGCCGATATAGACCAGCTGTATGACATGCGCAATCCGCCGGTCATATATTACATAAACAGAAAGCATAAGATTCTGTCGAAATCAATGACAGTCGACCAGCTTCTGAACGCTTTCCGTGAAATCAATACCCGTCCGGCGCAGACAGACCAGTAATTAACATAACAGTCCATGAGAATCGCCGCATTAATATCAGGGGGGGTCGATAGTGCTGTCGCTGTGCATCTACTGCGTGAACAGGGACATGATCTGCATCTTTTCTATATACGTATCGGTCTGGACACCGACGATGGAGACTGCTCTGCTGAAGAAGACATAGAGATGTGCCGGCTGATAGCGCGTCGCTACGGGTTGCCTTTTGATGTAGTCACCCTGCATCAGGAATACTGGGACAACGTAATGGAATATGCCCTCAGAACTGTTAAAGATGGCCTTACACCCAATCCTGACATCATGTGCAACAGGGTGATCAAATTCGGATATTTCGAACAGCGATGGGGTAAAGATTTCGATCTTACAGCTACCGGCCATTATGCGTCAGTCATTGAGCAGGATGGATATAAATGGCTTGCTACGGCTGTTGATCCGGTAAAAGACCAGACAGACTTTCTCGCACGTATATCGTATGAACAGTTGTCCCATCTGTCATTCCCTCTGGGATCCATTCCCAAGAAACGAGTCAGAGAGATAGCTGTTGAGACAAATATGCCCAATGCTTACCGCAAGGACAGTCAGGGGATATGTTTTCTTGGCAAAATCAATTATAACGATTTTATAGCCCGTCATCTTGGAGAAAGGCAAGGTCCGATAATCGAACTCGAGACAGGCAGAAAACTCGGCACCCACCGTGGTTACTGGTTTCATACCATAGGCCAGCGCAAAGGGCTTGGACTAAGTGGCGGTCCATGGTATGTGGTGCGTAAGAATGTCCGTGATAATGTGATATATGTAAGTCAGGGGTACGGTACGGAGAAGCAGTACGGGACACGACTGCATATAGGTGAGATGCAATTTATCACCAAAGACCCGTGGAATGGTGATGAAGACCCTGTTGAAATCACATTCAAGAACCGGCATTCACCGGAGTTTAACAAAGCCACAATGCAGCGGATAGGCAAGAATGAGTATGTCATAGACAGCATTAACAAAATTCAAGGAATCGCACCGGGCCAGTTTGGTGTTATATATGACAAAGACTCCCGTATATGTTATGGGAGCGGTATCATAACCGGGCAAAAAATATAAGCCACGACATTATGGACGACAGGATAAAACTACGCATCATGGGGCTGTCATACAGCCAATTGCAGTCGGGAGCATATGCTTTGATCCTGGCACAGACGGATGGTCCGTACCGTATTCCGGTTGTGATCGGAGCACCCGAGGCGCAGTCGATAGCGATAAAGATGGAGGGAATAACTCCGCCACGTCCTATGACACATGATCTGTTTACCAGTTTTACCCATGCCTTCGGAGTTAAACTCAAGGAGGTTTTCATCTACAAATTTGAGGATGGCATTTTCTGTTCAGAACTTACATTTACGGATGGAGAGCGAACTGTCGTACTTGACTCCCGGACGTCGGATGCAATAGCAATAGCAATCCGCACAAAATCGCCTATATTCACAACAAAGGCCATTCTGGACGAGACCGGATTCCTGATGGAAGGTGAAAAAAATACTGAATCGGACTCTCAGGAAGAGGAGTCTCAGGAACCCAGAATAGAGAACTTTGCTGTCGAAGAGCTACAGCGCATGCTTGACCGGCTTATCGAACAGGAAAACTACGAGGAAGCTGCCCGTATAAAACAGCTCATAGATAAAAAACAAAAACCACAATAACATGACCATGAAAGCTATTAAATCACGTCTGGCCCTGATGAATTTCCTGGAGTTTGCAATCTGGGGAGCTTATCTGACAAGTATGGGCAACTATCTTGGCCGCGCGGGCATGGGCGGCGAAATTGCCTGGTTCTATGCCATACAGGGCATAGTGTCAATATTTATGCCTACAATCATGGGGGTGATAGCCGACAAGTTCATCCAGCCT
Source organism: uncultured Muribaculaceae bacterium (assembly GCA_910584665.1). Lineage (GTDB taxonomy): Bacteria > Bacteroidota > Bacteroidia > Bacteroidales > Muribaculaceae > JAAVFS01. The sequence continues at coordinate 14,776 of CAJUBL010000015.1, forward strand.
CAACGACTTCTTGGAATATGCCATTTTGTCGCAGGAGCGTCAATGATAGGATTGTGTGTTCTCGGCCTGCAGGCCGAGTTCCCCGACAAAACATTGTTTATAAGCATATATACATTGAGTGTCGCTTTTTACATGCCGACCCTTGCCTTATCCAATACAGTCGCATTTTCTGTTCTGAGAAACAATAATTTTGATACGGTCAAGGCTTTTCCTCCAATCCGGGTTCTCGGTACCGTCGGTTTTATTGTTACAATGTGGATAGTAAACTGCATGACATTCGACAACGGACATCTTGGATTCACACTCGGCCCGAGTGATTACAAGTTCCAGTATACATTCATGCAGTTTCTTGTCTCAGGTCTTTTAGGTATCATACTGGCTGTCTATTGTTTCAGTCTTCCCGAATGCCCTATAATACCGAAACCGAAACAATCACTGTCCGAACAGCTCGGACTCAGCGCATTCAAACTGTTCAGGCGCCGCCGTATGGCAATGTTTTTCATTTTTTCAATTCTGCTTGGAATGTCGCTGCAGGTTACAAACGGATTTGCAGGACCTTATCTCACGCACTTCAAGAGTGTCGTGGAGTTCGCAGAAAGTTTTGCCGCCAACAATGCTACGATGCTGGTCTCTGTATCGCAGATAAGCGAAGCTCTGTGTATACTGCTTATACCATTCTTTCTCAAACGTTTCGGTATTAAGATCGTGATGCTCATGGCAATGTCGGCATGGGTATTGCGATTCGGATTTTTCGGTATAGGCACCCCCGATTTTCCCGGTGTCATACTTCTGTTCCTGTCATGTATAGTATACGGTATTGCTTTTGATTTTTTCAATGTCTCAGGCGGACTTTATGTCGACAAGGAGTGTGATCCTTCTATAAAAGCATCGGCACAGGGGCTGTTCATGCTTATGACCAACGGTCTCGGTGCTACGATAGGTACGCTGTCGGCCGGTGCCGTAGTAAATCATTATTGCCATTGGGAGAATGATGTGCTTGTCGGAGACTGGAAATCGGCATGGCTTATCTTCTCGGCTTTCGCACTTGTTGTGGCAGTTTTGTTTGGAATTCTTTTTAAAGACAGCAAGGCCGGAGAGATTCCATCATCAAGTACCGTATTATCGGAAGATCCGGACGGATATATAAACGACAAATACTGAGACTGAATCATGATACAGTTCTATGCCCCGCATATCGCACAGACTCTCATGTTGCCGGAAAGCGACTCACAACATTGTGTGAGAGTGCTGAGACACAAGGCCGGAGATCTTATAGAGGTTATCGACGGGTGTGGCAGACTGTACCGATGCAGACTTACAGACGCTCATACCAAGCATACGGCTGTCGAGATTGTCGAACAAGTTGCCAGGCCGCTTCCATGGAGTTATAATATTACCATAGCTGTTGCTCCGGCCAAACTGATGGATCGAAACGAGTGGATGGTGGAAAAGCTTGTGGAAATCGGTGTCAATCGGATTGTTCCTCTGTTATGTGATCATTCGGAACGTAGGGAGATCAAGACCGAACGGCTTGAAAAAATTGCAGTTTCCGCCATGAAGCAGTCCTTAAAGGCCACTATGCCTGTCATTGATCAGATGTTTCCTCTCCGGCAATTTATCGGGACACTGAAAAATGAAGACCGATTTGTTGCTTACTGTGACAGGAATATCGAAAGGATGTTATTGTCACAGGCCTGTGAACAAAACAGGGATACAGTTGTTATGATAGGACCTGAGGGTGATTTTTCGCCGTCAGAGATAGATCTGCTGCTGAAAAATAATTTCAGACCGGTATCGCTCGGGGATTGCCGGCTCAGAACCGAGACAGCGGCGATCAATGCCTGTGACACAATACATATTGTCAATCAGATCGCCGGAGGCAATTAATTCAAAACATTCAACAATTCATCCATTATAATGACAACAACCGAATACTTAAAGTCATCACAATCAAATAATTTCTTTCTGCTCGCAGGACCATGTGTCATCGAGGGAGAGGAAATGGCTCTTGAGATCGCCGCAAAGGTTACAGAAGTCACCTGCCGACTTGATATACCGTATGTGTTCAAAGGCAGTTATCGTAAAGCCAACCGTTCTCGTCTTGACTCATTCACCGGTATTGGCGATATACAGGCACTTGAGATTCTGAAAAAAGTAAAGGATACATTCGGAATTCCTGTTGTTACTGACATACATTCTGCCGCTGAAGCAGAAATGGCAGCCGCATATGTCGACATCCTGCAGATCCCGGCGTTTCTATGTCGTCAGACCGATCTGCTTATTGCCGCCGCGCGGACCGGGAAACTCGTCAATATCAAGAAAGGCCAATTTCTTTCACCGGAAGCAATGCAGTTTGCCGTGCAGAAGATCCGTGATGCCGGAAACAATCAAGTTGCTATAACTGAACGCGGTGTCACATTCGGGTATGGAGATCTGGTTGTGGATTACCGCGGTATACCGGTGATGCAGCAGAACGGCTGTCCTGTAATACTCGATGTCACTCATTCATTGCAACAGCCCAATCAGGCTTCGGGAGTGACCGGAGGACGTCCGGAACTTATCGAGACAATTGCACGTGCAGGTATTGCAACAGGTGCTGACGGTATATTCATAGAGACACATCAAAACCCGTCGGTGGCAAAAAGTGACGGCGCCAACATGTTACGTCTTGATCTTCTGCCGACACTTCTCGAGCATCTCACTGCACTGAGACAAACGATAAACAAATTTTGAAAAGCATACAAAAAAACATATTATGAAACTCAGGTACATTCTTGCAGGCGCTGTAATTTCATGCTCTCTGTCTTTATCAGCGCAGTCTCCCGCCGATAATCCGATCACAAAAGCCATGATGGAAGTGTATCGGCAGGAACTGGAAGCTGACCCGCAGAACTATGAGGTATACTTCCGTCGTGCAAACGAGTATTATAATCTGTCACAGTATCTCAGAGCTCTGAGTGATATTGACGAAGCGATCAGGTATACACCGGCAACCGAAACAGATCTGCTGTTTCAGGAACACACTCTGCGTGCCAATATCTATCTGATGACGGACCGTGCGGAAGACGCTCTGAATGATCTCTCACGCGCATGTCAGCTTGATCCGACTTCACTGACATCAATCTATCTGAAAGCCAATACGGAATACGAATTAGGCAAATACCTGGAGGCCAAAGCCGATTTCGGACGTCTGCAGAGGGCTGATTCCCGTAATCTCGAGGCACTCTTCGGTCTGGCCAAGGTTGCTGTAAAGGAAAACAATCTCGGTCTGGCCAATGAGTATGCCGACCGGGCCATAGCATTCGAGCCGTCAAACAGTGTCGCATATTTACAGCGGGCCAATGTCCGCCAGCTCATGGGTAATAATACGGGGGCTGTGGATGATCTGATTGTCGCCATCAGTATTGATAAAAATAACAATGTCGCTCTGCAACGGCTGGTTGCCATGAGCAATGATGACTATAATGCTGTGATTACCGGTCTGACCTCGGCAATGCAACAGGCTCCGTCGGTAGGCATGTTTGTTTACCTCAGGGCTGTGATTGCCATGTCTCATTACCGTTACAAAGCGGCTATCAATGATTTTCATTATATAATCGACGAAAATCTATACAATTATCATGGAATATACGGATCCCTGGCCGAATGTTACTTCGGATTAGGCAAATATCAGGAAGCCCTGACCGAAATAAATCAGGCTATGTCGATGACTACAGAAAACGGACAATACTACATAGTACGGGCAAAAATACGCCGTGCCATGGGAGAGTATGACCGTGCGCTTGAATCGGCTTCAGAAGGACTCGGCAAACTTCCTGCCTCGTCTGCGGCAATGGCCGAAAAAGGGCTTTGTCTATCGTCGTTGGGAAAATATACCGATGCTTCATCTCTTCTTGGAGGAGCAATAATGGATGAACCGGACAATGCATCTTACTATCTGATGCGTGCGCGTATCCAGAATGACAATCTCAAGGAGTCCGGCGCCGCACGACAGTTATATCAACGCGTCGCAGATCTTGATCTTCCTGACGATGCTGTGACCGGATTAAGGGGGTTCGCAGAATTTGAACTTGGCAACAAAGCCAATGCCATATCATGGATCGAGTCAATACTGTCCGGTTCAAAGGATGCGGATGGTTCGATAAACTACCACGCGGCCTGTCTGTATGCCCAGTTAGGTAATACTGTAAAGGCGCTTGACTGCATGGAGCGTTCGCTTGAGAACGGATACGCCAACTATTATAACTGGACTCAATACGATGACAGTGCTGTCTCGGTAGCTCCGATCAGAACGGACAAGGCTTTTAAGGATCTGCTCCAGCGTTACAGCTATCTATTTAATGAATAATATCTAACCAATCTATCACATTATACAATGAGTCAGTTAGCTTCCAAATATAATCCCGCCGAAGTCGAAGAGAAATGGTACGGGTACTGGGAAAAAAACAAGTTGTTCCACTCAGAGCCCGATGCCCGGGAACCTTATACAATTGTAATTCCGCCACCAAATGTCACCGGAGTATTACACATGGGGCATATGCTTAATAACACCCTGCAGGATATACTCGTAAGAAGGGCACGAATGCAGGGAAAGAACGCCTTATGGGTACCAGGTACCGACCATGCATCGATTGCCACGGAAACCAAGGTGATAGCCAAACTTGCTGACGAGGGTATAAAGAAGACCGATCTGACACGTGAACAGTTTCTGGAACATGCATGGGAATGGACCCGTAAACATGGCGGCATCATCCTGCAGCAACTTCGCAAGCTCGGAGCATCATGTGACTGGGACAGGACTGCGTTCACTATGGATGAACTTCGTTCTGAGAGTGTGACAAAGGTTTTCTGTGACCTCTATGACAAGGGGCTCATATATCGCGGATTACGTATGGTCAACTGGGATCCCAGAAACCTTACCGCCATATCGGACGATGAAGTCTATTATGTCGAAGAGCATTCCAAACTATATTACCTGCGCTATTATGTAGCCGATGATCCTGAAGGACGCTATGCTGTCGTTGCCACCACACGTCCCGAAACAATAATGGGTGATACTGCAATGTGTATCAATCCCAGGGATCCCAAAAACGAATGGCTGAAAGGTAAACGTGTCATAGTCCCACTTGTGGGTCGTGAAATTCCGGTGATCGAAGACCGCTATGTCGAGATCGACTTCGGAACCGGCTGTCTGAAAGTCACACCGGCTCATGATAAGAATGACTATATGCTTGGCAAAGTCCATAACCTTGATACGATCGATATATTCAATCCTGATGCCACACTTAACGAGAACGGAGGCCGGTATGCCGGTATGGACCGTTTCGAATGCCGCAGACAGATAGCTGTTGATCTTCAGGAAGCCGGTCTGATGGAGAAGATAGAGGATTACACCAATAAGGTAGGCTTCTCCGAGCGTACAAAGGTTGCAATAGAGCCCCGTCTATCGTTGCAGTGGTTCATTGACATGAAACATTTTGCAAAGATATCTCTATCCCCGGTCATGGATGATGACATCAGGTTTGTCCCGGAAAAATACAAGACGACCTATAAAGTATGGCTCGATAACATACAGGACTGGTGTATCAGCCGCCAGCTGTGGTGGGGACACCGTATTCCTGCATACTATTACAAAGATGCCGGAGGAAATACGCAGATTGCCGTAGCTCCGACCAGAGAGGAAGCACTCGTAAAAGCCAAGGCCGCCTCCGGGTCTGAACTTAAGCCGGAAGACCTGCATCAGGACGAGGATGCTCTTGATACATGGTTCTCGTCGTGGTTGTGGCCTATTACTCTTTTTAACGGTATACTTGATCCGGGTAACAGAGAAATAAGCTACTACTATCCTACTTCAACACTGGTTACCGGCCCTGATATTATTTTCTTCTGGGTAGCACGTATGATCATGGCCGGATATGAGTATGTGGGAGAGATGCCTTTCAGGAATGTTTATTTTACAGGTATTGTCCGGGACAAGATAGGCCGCAAGATGTCCAAGTCGCTTGGCAATTCACCTGATCCTCTTGAGCTTATAGCCACATACGGTGCCGATGGCGTACGCATGGGTATGATGCTTGCGGCTCCGGCCGGTAATGACATCATGTTTGATGACAAACTGTGCGAGCAGGGACGCAATTTCTGTAATAAGATATGGAATGCATTCCGTCTTGTTGACGGATGGCAGGTTGTTGATGCTCCGTCACAGCCCGAAGCCAGAATCGCCATAAAGTGGTTCTCGGAAAAGCTGTCTCAGACAATAAACGAAGTAAACGATTCGATGGAGAAGTTCCGCGTATCGGAAGCCCTGATGGCAATATACAGACTGTTCTGGGACGAGTTCTCATCCTGGTATCTCGAAATGATCAAACCGGCATATGGCTCGCCGATCGAGAGCGAGACTCTTAAAGCCACCAAAGAGTATTTTGACGCTCTTCTCCGATTGCTGCATCCTTTCATGCCGTTTATAACAGAGGAGTTATGGCAGCATCTTGAAACCCGGCGTGATGGTGAATCAATAATGTATGCGACATTGCCTGTTGCCGGTGTGGCTGATGAAAAATGTCTTGCCGAGATGGAGATGGCAAAAGAGATCATCACTGGTGTACGCGCTGTCAGGGCGTCAAAGAACATTCCCGGCAAGGATCTGCTCACACTGAATGTAGTGAGCGATTTCGGGATACCCAATTGTGAGATTGTGAAGAAACTGGCGCTCCTTGAAAAGATTGAGACCAATGCCTGTAAGAATCCGGCTGCCGCCTCATTCCTTGTCGGAACGGTGGAATTCAATATACCCCTTGAAAATAATATCGACATTGAGGAAGAAATAATACGCCTTGAGAAAGAACTCGCCTACCAGAACGGATTCCTTGTAAGTGTCATGAAGAAGCTCAGCAACGAACGGTTTGTAAGCAATGCTCCTCAGCAGGTTGTCGATATAGAGCGGAAAAAACAGGCTGATGCCGAAGCTAAGATTGCCAATATCAAGGCAACAATCGCATCATTGAAAGGTTGATTTCTACTGTCACAAATAATGAGGAACCTTATATACGCTATACTTACATTAATGCCCATGACGCTCCATGCCATGGGCATTAATGTAAATACCGTTCCGGTTGATACCGCATATAGTGCTACATCGGTAAATGTCGCGATATTCAGGAATAATTCGGTCGTAACCCGTGATTCCATGCAATATGTTTCGTTTTATGATCCGGACGGATATGTGACCATTGCGAGACGGAAACTCGATGATACAAACTGGGATATAGCCCATTCAGGACATCGCGGCAATGTCGGTGATGGCCATAATGTCATATCAATCATGGTTGATGACAATCATGTTGTTCATGCGGCATTTGATCATCACGGTAATAAACTACACTACTGCCGCAGTATCGAGCCGGGATCTATCGAACTCGGGGAGACGGAACCCATGACAGGCAGTCTTGAAGATGACGTTACGTATCCGGAATTCTACCGGCTCGAGGGTGGCGATCTGCTATTTGCTTATCGTTCAGGGGTATCCGGCAGGGGTAATCTTGTCATGAACAGGTATGATCTTAAAACAGAATCGTGGAAAAGAATTCATGATGTACTTATAGACGGAGAGAATGCACGCAATGCCTACTGGCAGATACATGTAGATCATAAAGGGACCATTCATCTGTCATGGGTGTGGCGTGAGACATGGCTTGTAGAAACCAATCACGACCTGTGCTATGCAAGATCACGCGACGGAGGGATATCGTGGGAGCGAAGTGACGGTATCCCCTACTCTCTTCCTATCACTTGTTCCACTGCCGAGATCGCCTGCGATATTCCCCAGAACAGCGAACTTATAAACCAGACCTCGATGAGTACGGATAATGACGGGAATCCATATATCGCGACATACTGGAGATCGCAGGATGACAGCATTCCACAGTACAGACTTGTATGGAACGACGGTGATAAATGGAATAACCGTATTGTCAGTGACCGCAGGACACCTTTCACTCTGTCAGGAGGAGGGACCAAGATGATACCGATCTCGCGTCCGCGCGTTGTCATCGACTCGGATACCATCTACTATATCACCCGCGATGCAGAACGTGACAGCCGCGTCACGATATATACCGGCAATGTCAGTTCGTCAAAGTTTATACCTGTCGATGTGACCGACTTCAGTGTCGATGCCTGGGAGCCATCAATTGACAGCGAATTGTGGAACCGTGACCGGAAACTGCACATCTATGTCCAGAATGCGTCACAGGGAGACGGTGAGAAAGTTACACAAAAGGAACCGCAACCGGTATATATACTTGAGGTTAAATCGCAATAACTTATGTATTAAAATCTTATAAAAAGGACTGGCTCTGTTATAAAGAGTCAGTCCTTTCTGCTGTGTTGTATAATCTGAAATCCTTACTTTGATCTGTAGGCCTCAATCCACTTGCGGGCATTGATAAATGCCTGGATCCACGGTGTGACCTCATCGTTTAGCCTGGAAGCAGGATAGAATCCGCATTGCCAGGGGAATATGGCGCGCTCGAGGTGTGGCATCATTGCAAGATGACGACCATCGGCCGATGCTATACCTGCAACGGAGGCTTTTGATCCGTTGGGATTGCCTGGATAAGCGCTGTAATTGTATTTTGCAACAATATGATACTTGTCCATTGATTCCGGCAGATCAAATTTGCCCTCGCCATGAGCTACCCATATGCCAAGCTTGCTGCCGGAAAGAGAACCCAGCATGACTGAATTATTGGCCGGTATTGTGAGACCAAGGAATTGTGATTCAAACTTATGGGACCTGTTATGCAACATGCGCGTCGGACGTTTATGCTCAGGATTGATAAGATTCAGCTCGATCATAAGCTGGCATCCGTTGCATATGCCGAGACTCAGGGTGTCCTTACGTCTGAAATAGTTTTCAAGAGTTTTCCTGGCACGGTCATTCCAGAGGAAACCGCCGGCCCATCCTTTGGCAGACCCGAGAACGTCACTGTTGGAAAAACCGCCGCAGAACACAATAAGATTTATGTCTTCAAGGGTTTCCCGGCCACTCATCAGGTCGGTCATGTGGACATCCTTGACGTCAAATCCGGCAAGATGTATCGAATAAGCCATCTCCCGATCACCATTAACACCCTTTTCACGTATGATTGCTGCTTTTATACCTGAACGTACCTTACGTTCGTGAGATATGCCGTTGGCTTCGAGCGATCCGTTCCAGCCGACAGGCAGGCGATAACGTATGGGTTGTTTCTTATAATTGGCAAAACGTTCGGCCGCGCATGTCTCACCGCTCTGCATCCTGTCGAGCTGATATGATGTATTAAACCATACGTCTCGCAGATAGTCAATGCCGAACATATGCCGGGTCCCATGAAGGCCGACCATAACGGTACGTTCTCCGGTCGGCGATCCGAGTCTGACCACGCGCACACCGGCCTTTTTCATATCGCTCTCAAAAGTCTCACACTTGGATTTTGAAACCTGTACAATCGCGGCCGGATTCTCAGCAAAAAGAATCTTTACGATATCAGACTCACCGAAGCCGTCAAGATCAATATCCAGACCACCTGTCGTATTGGCAAATGTCATCTCAAGAAGTGCTGTTATAAGTCCGCCGGCAGAGATATCATGATATGCAAGCAGGCGACGGTCCCGGACCTGCTTCTGCACAGCATTGAACGCCTTGGCAAAATATTCAGGCGACTTTACAGACGGAACACTGGTACCGAGTCGGTTGAGTGTCTGGGCGAGAGCCGATCCTCCAAGTTCCAGACTCGTATCAGAGAAATCGATATAGTATAGTGTTGATGCCGTATTGCGCACTACCGGCGAAACTGTTTTGCGAACATCCCGGACTTCACCGGCGGCCGAAATTATCACAGTACCCGGGGCATAAACTTTCTGGTCACCATACTTCTGTGTCATTGACAGCGAGTCCTTGCCGGTCGGAATATTTATGCCGAGACTGCAGGCGAAATCACTGCATGCTTCTACGGCACGATAAAGCGCGGCATCCTCTCCGGCATTCTTACAGGGCCACATCCAGTTGGCTGATAGTGATATGCTTCGGAGTCCATCTGTGAGATTCGATCCGGCTATATTGGTCAGCGATTCGGCTATCGCCATCACTGATCCCTTGGCCGAGTCGATCAGTGCGACCTGAGGAGCGTGTCCGATTGAAGTTGCAATACCCGCGCGTCCCGTGTAATCAAGGGCAACCACTCCGCAGTCACTCAGGGGCAGCTGTATCTCACCCTGACATTGCTGACGTGCCACGCGTCCGGTAACCGAGCGGTCGACCTTGTTGGTCAGCCAGTCCTTACAGCCTACACTCTCGAGGCTGAGAACATTTTTTATATATTCGTCGAGTGAAGCGGCGCTTGTTTTTACCTCACTATATGATACACTGACTGTTGAATCGGTCATGACGGTCTTAGGCGAATTTCCGAACATGTCGTCCATTTCAAGGTTTATGGGTCTTACACCCCTGCTGTCCTCGAAAACAAATCTGTGATCGTCCGTAGTCTCACCCACGACATACATAGGAGCGCGTTCCCGGTCGGCGATACGCCTGACATACTCAATATTCTTTTCGTCAATGATCATGCCCATGCGTTCCTGGCTCTCGTTGCCGACAATTTCTTTATAGGACAATGTCTTGTCACCGACAGGCAATGAATTGATGTCAATATGGCCGCCTGTGGCTTCCACCAGCTCCGACAGGGCATTGAGATGACCGCCGGCACCGTGGTCATGTATTGATACGATGGGATTTGATTCGCTCTCGGCAAGAGCACGTATCACATTGGAAACACGTTTCTGCATTTCGGGATTGGCACGCTGCACGGCATTAAGCTCAATAGAATTGTCATAGCAGCCTGTCTCAACTGACGAGACAGCACCGCCACCCATACCGATACGATAGTTGTCTCCACCCATCACTACAACTTTCTCTCCCGGAACCGGCTCTCCCTTGATGGCATCCTTGCGTGCGGCGAATCCTACTCCGCCGGCGAGCATTATCACTTTGTCATAAGCATATTGCCGGCCGTTCTCGTCATGCTCAAATGTAAGAAGTGATCCGCATATAAGTGGCTGTCCGAATTTATTGCCGAAGTCACTGGCGCCATTGGAAGCCTTGATAAGGATTTCGGCCGGAGTCTGGTATAACCACACGCGCGGGTTCATCATAAGTTCCCAGCTATGTTCCATTGTCATGCGTGGATATGATGTCATATATACTGCAGTACCGGCGATAGGCAGACTGGCCTTACCGCCACCGAGGCGGTCACGGATCTCACCTCCTGATCCGGTAGCGGCACCATTGAAAGGCTCTACTGTTGTGGGGAAATTATGGGTCTCGGCTTTAAGCGAGATAACGGTATCAATCTTTCTGGTTTCAAAAAAGTCGGGTCTGTCGGGATTGACCGGATAGAACTGGTTTATAGCCGGACCTTCGATAAAGGCGACGTTATCCTTATAGGCTGAAACAAGACGGTTCGGATTAACCTGAGATGTTTTCTTTATAAGTTTGAAAAGCGAAAGCGGCTTTTCTTCTCCGTCAATGACAAATGTGCCATTGAATATTTTGTGACGGCAATGTTCTGAATTGACCTGAGAAAAGCCGAATACTTCACTGTCGGTGAGTTTGCGGCCAAGCTTTGCAGCGAGATTTCTCAGATAGTTTTCCTCGTCAACGCTGAGTGCGAGTCCTTCTCGTCTGTTGTATTCCGATATGTCATCGATATAGACAATCGGATCGGGAGTCTTATCTACTTTGAATACCCGTGAATCGAGCCTGCTGTAAACACGCTGCAACATCCTGTCATGGGCGGATGTCCCATTTTTATCATGAGAGAACTCTTCGATCCGGGTAATTCCTGAGAGTCCCATATTCTGAGTGATTTCCACGGCATTAGTGCTCCAGGGAGTGATCATCTCCTTACGTGGGCCTATATAGGTACCCTTTAACGAGGTTGCTGACAGGGCACGTGCACCTCCAAGCAACCACGAGAGTCGCGTTTTCTCGTCGTCATTAAACCTGTGGTCGCTTTCTACGGCATATACTGTAGAAGCTCCTTTCTTGAAAAATGTAACCATGATTGATAGTATGAGTGGTTTTAGAATGCAAAGGTACAAATAATGCGTTAAACTATGAAGTGGTAACATCTTTTTAGCATTTTTATTAAAAGGAAACCGGGTTTTGTTCATTATTTGAAAATAATTGCGTAATTTTGCATAATGTAAATAGGCTATGTCGGACATGGCCGCTTAAATTATGCATTGCCAATGAGTAATAAGGTCCTTTATATTTCGCAAGAGATTACCCCGTATCTGCCTGCCAATAACATGTCTACAATAGGTCAGAATCTTCCGCAGGCCGCACAGTCCAACGGGTATGAAGTGCGAATTTTTATGCCAAAGTATGGTAGCATTAACGAGCGTCGCAATCAGTTGCATGAGGTGATACGACTATCCGGAATGAACGTTATCATTGACGATACTGATCATCCGCTGATAATCAAAGTCGCTACTCTGCAGCCCTCCAGAATGCAGGTATACTTTATTGACAGCGATGATTATTTTATTCATAAATCAATAGACGACCTTGAACTCCGACTCTATCCGGAAGAAAATGACGAACGCCTTATGTTCTTCGCCTATGGCGTTATCGAGACAGTGAAAAAGCTGAGATGGGAACCTGAGATAATACATTGTCAGGGGTGGGCTTCAGCTCTTGCACCATTATATATCAAGACATTGTATGCCGAGGATCCGATGTTTAAGAATGCCCGGGTTGTATACAGTCTTTATGACGACGAATTCGAAGGTAAGCTTAATGAACGTTTTTTTGATAAACTGCAACAGGCCGGCATACCTCAGGATATTACGGACCGTCTGAAGGATGTCGACATAAATCATGAAGCAATCATGAAACTGGCAATAGATTTTGCCGACGCAGTGGTGATATCATCACCAAGTGCATCACAGTCACTGATAGACTATGCCAGATCCCAAGGCAAGTTATCAATGGAATATCCTGGCAGCGAAGCCGATTATGATCAATACATCAATCTCTATAACGAGCTGGCAGAAAAATAATCCGAAGCCCGCTATTATATAATCAACAACCAGTTACTATATGAATCGTAATAGCATAGTCACACTGCCATTACTGGCGATAGCATTCGCCGCATGTGACAATAGTGACCAGATTGGTTCAAGCATAATCTCCGATGAGGTATCGATTGTAACGGTATCCAGTTCAGATGAAAACAGCGACTTTAGGGTCACCGGACATCCGGTAAAGAATAATCGGGTACAGTCCCGTACAATCGTTCAATTGCTTGGCTCTATCAAAGCCGGTGAATACGGTTCGTTCAGCAGTGATTTTGTCACTCAGTTTATGCCATCGGCCAAAATAGAAACCGAAGGAGTCGTAGTTGACGGTCTTACACTGCGTATGGCAATACCGAAGTCAACGGGATATGTCGGCGATACACTTATACCAATGGGACTTGAGGTCTATGAACTGACACAGAACCTGAAATATCCGATCTACAGCAATTTCGGTGATGAGATTGAGAACTATTATGATGCGTCAAAGCCTCTTGCCTCACAGATATACAATTTCAATACCGCAGGTATGAGCGATTCGGTAAAGGCATTGTCGTATTATGATATCGCTGTTGATATGCCTAAGGAGATGGGGCAACGTCTGTTTGATATATATAAGGAGAATCCCGAAAATTATCTTATACCTGAAAAATTTGCCAATAAATTCCATGGACTGTATGTCAGGAACAACTTTGGTGACGGTCGTGTGGTCAAGATCGGAGCTACGATTATGAGCCTGAATTATCATATCACATCAAAAAATGATGCAGGACGTGATACGACCATATATTATGAAGGTAATTACTATGCTGTGTCACCTGAGATAATTACGAATAATAATATTACGTACACGATGTCTCAGTCGCTGGAGCAGAAATATCAGGCGGGAGAAAACATGCTTGTGGCACCGACGGGGATTGATGTAGAGATGGAATTTCCGATAAATAATATTCTTGATAACTATATCAACGGGGCCGGAAAAATTTCAGTTATAAACAGTCTCAGTTTCGCACTCCCTGTAGAACTGATTGAAAACGACTACGGTATCAATCCTCCGCCCTATATATTGATGGTAAGAAGTGATAAAAAGGATGAATTCTTTGCTAAAAACAAGATTACAGACAATCTGACATCATTTCTCGGTACCTACAACAGCAGTACAAAACAATATGATTTTCCTGATATGAGAGCATATCTGAGTGATCGTATTGCTAATGGAAAAGCTTCAATAGAAGAATATACGTTTACATTGACTCCTGTAACAGTAAATACCGAGACCAATTCATCATCGAGCTATTACTATTATGGAACTACAACATCGACAGTCAGCTCTATCGTACCATATATTGAAACACCGGCTATGGTAAAAATTTTGCTTGATGATGCAAAAATTATACTAAGTTATAGCAAACAAACACTAAAAATGTAGTATCTTTGCACTCGTAAACGAGAAACTTCGATACACCTTGCCGCAATAGCTCAGTTGGTAGAGCATTTCATTCGTAACGAAAAGGTCGTGGGTTCGAGTCCCACTCGCGGCTCAAAAACAAATCAGCTTAATAAGCGATTCGGTATAAATTTTCTCAGAATGCGACTCCATTAAAAATGGAGTGATGCTCGAGTGGTTGAAGAGGCACGCCTGGAAAGCGTGTAAGCGTCAAAAGCGCTTCGGGGGTTCGAATCCCCCTCACTCCGCAAGATAAAACGCTAATACTCAGATGATATCTGAATAAGATTAGCGTTTTATTTTTGCATTTAGGCTTCTTGTAATTACGGAGTCAGCGGTTCCGTTGGGGACGGTGGCGGATTTGGCTTAAAGCATAGCTAACAGATACATAATCTGATGTTGCCTACACCACAGAACAGAGCTCAGAACACCATGATCTTTGAATTGAAAGATTCAGCGGAGGCATGGTCAGCCAGAGGTCTAAATAGTTGATGATAGTGGTGTCGTGGTTCTCGAATAGATGATAGCCCGGATTCAGTTATACGGTTGTCTCGTCGATCAGATATACGATTGACTCATAGGGACGGCCGATGGTTGACATCATGGAGATCTCACATGTGCGTGCAAGTGAATAGCACCCGTCATATTCTTTCGCTCCGATTTCTTCCCGTTCCGGTGCTGTAGCGGAACGGGCTACTTCGGGAAATATGAAACCTCGATCACCTGCGGCACCACAACAATAGGATTCATCCGGCACATCAACATGTTCGGCACACTGCTTTGCAAGTTCGACCATAGTCTTATCAAGACCTGACAGTCTCGATGCGCATGTAGGATGAAGCAGTACATTTTTTTTCTTTTTTCTTACCGTCAGCCGAGGCATTATATATTGATCCAGCCAGTCTGTAATATCAAGAATAGTCAATCTGCCATATTTTTTCTTATCCTCGTCTGACAGCAGATTCTCTTTGGATGCAAGAGAGAGCAATGTATGTGTACAGCTTGTCGTATCACATACTACAGGAACTTGCCCTTCCGCACTCATAGAATAGAATGTATTTATAACTTTACGTGCCATAATACGCTGTCCCTCGGGGTCTCCCTTATGTTCCCATATCTGAGAGCAACACAGTCCGTGCATACCTCGTGGCAATGAGATATTATACCCGGCCCGTTTACCGATTCTCAGCATTACGGTAATAAGATCGTCTTTCCCCAGTGAAGATCCGCCGAATATTCGGGTTACACATGCCGGAAAATATACAAAGTCGGGTCTGTCATCAGATTCCTGCCAGTGCAGTCGCGCCGGCATCGGAAAGTATGGCGACCAGTGTGGAATCTGACGATAAATTCTATGCATAAAATCGGTAGCCCATATCAACGGATAGGGAGATATGACTTTCCCTGTTGTAACGGCAGTCTTAAGTATCCCTCTGATAAATTTCTCTACGCTTCCATAACTGACAGCTGATTTTTTCAGTGCGATATCAAACAATGGTGAATTGTTTTTTGCCCTGACAGCATCGGTTACAGTTCCGGTATTGATATTCATGGGACAAGGTGACTGACACGATCCGTCGGCACAACAGGTGTCATTGCCTAAATAACCATAAAGCCGTTCAAGCCGCGACGAACCTGTACGGGCAATAATCCGACGGGCCTGCAACCGCTGACGTGGCGTAAACGTGATATCACGTGTCGGACAAACATGCTCACAATATCCGCACTCCATACATTTATCGGCATCACTATAGCCTAACTGACGGCCGAAAATGTCAAGACTCTTCATTGGCCTGATGAATGCATCGGGATCTTCATTGATTATAACCCCGGGATTGAATATGCCTGTCGGGTCGGCAAGACGTTTAACCGACTTCATCATATCATATATCTCACTACCCCACTCTCTGGCAACAAACGGTGCTATCGCTCTGCCCGTACCATGCTCACCTTTTAACGAACCATCAAGTTTTAATACATGATTGACGAGACCGTCCATGAATCGTCTGAAATTGTCAAGACGAGCCGGATCACTCATATCGGATGTAATCAACGGGTGTATATTGCCGGCTCCTGCATGCCCGAATACAGCACCTTTGTAATCATGTTTTTCAAATAGTGACAAAACTCCTTCAACAAGTTTATCAAGACGTTCAACAGGTGCCGCCACATCTTCAAGAATCACTGTAGAACCAGGCGGTCTGATGCCGGCGACACATGGAAATACGCCATCACGTATTCTCCATAATCTATCCCGTTCAGCGACAGTGGAGGTAAAATCGTCCAGATGAATTATTCCCGGCAGATCTGTTATCAGAGGTCTGACAGTTTCGGTGATATGTCTCATTTCATCAGACGAGTCTGCGCCATAGTCAATCAACATGGCCGTTGTGCCATGTGGCATATCGTTCTTCAGACCCTGGCTGCTGACCAGAGAATCATAGTCCATTATTTCTACAGATATGGCGCCGCTTTCTCCAAGACGTGCGGCGGTAGCGGCGGCAAGTGTAACCGAAGAGAAATACAGCATAGCTGACGAATATACCGATTTCAAAGGTAATGTCTTCAATTCGGCCGAGATAATATATGCGAGTGTTCCTTCGCTCCCGATAAGCAGATGAGCAAAGATATCGATGGGGTCATCGTAATCGACGAATGCGTTCATGGAATATCCGGTGACATTCTTTATTGAATATTTTTTTATAATACGATTTCTGATGCTATCATCGGACATTATCCTGTGTCTGATATCAAGCAGTCCTTTACATAACGTACGCTCAGCATCTTTAAATCTCTTCCTATCATCCGGAATGGCTGTGTCATAGATATTGCCGTCTGCAAGCATGAATTTAACCGATACGAGAGTATGATACGAGTTATGTTCAACACCGGCAGTCATACCGCTACTGTTATTGGACAGGATCCCACCCATCATTGCGGCAGAAGACGATGCGGGGTCCGGACCGATATGGCTATGATATGGCCTTAGCAGACGGTTGATCTGACTGGCAGTCAATCCCGGTTCAAACCAGATTTTACGTCCGCTGTCTCTGACCTGGGCTTTTCTCCAACCGGTTCTTAGTTCACATATTATTCCAGGACCGACAGTCTGTCCTGACAAAGATGTACCGGCCGCCCTGAAGGTCACCCCAATCCTGTTTTTATTGGCAAATAAAATCACCTCTCGTATCTGATCGGGAGTTGACGGTCTCACGACACATATCGGCTTAACATCAAAATAAGATGCATCACGAGCATAAATTTCGCGCCACAAATCATTATCAAGTATAATTTTTTCAGGCAAAATCTCCTTTAAACATTTAATAATATCGGATTTCATAGATAAATTGCTTTTTACAATTAAACTATTTAACTCTATATAAAGTTCTGATCATGAATCTCGGAGGTAAACACTCGTCAACCGTCTGCGCTTCAATCGGCGTCCCTGACCGGACGCCTGTATCCATAGCCACCATTAGCCGGCAACATCGCTCTGCCGGAAATACATGGGTATTGATTTTTGATGCGGTTGCCCTGATCAGTAATCTTTCGATATTTGATTTCCGAGTCATTTTGTGTAATTTTGCAAAATAAAAATAAAATCCATGCGTTTAAAATCAATTATCATTCGTTATTTTTGTTTTGTTATAGGTCTGTTTTTCTTATCATTAGGTATCGATTTCATCGTAACTTCGGCATTAGGCACCACTCCGATTTCGAGCATTAATTATGTTCTCTCGCTTAACACTCCGATGACTCTCGGCACAGCTACATTTGTATTCAACATGCTTGTTATGGCCGGACAATTCTGGCTCGTCAGAGGACAAGGGACACACAAGGACTATATAGAGATAATATTACAGATACCGTTCTCGCTGATATTCAGTGTATTCATCGATCTAAATCTGCAATGGATCACTCATATACCAATATCCGGCTATGCCATATCGCTGTTGATGCTTGCATCAGGCTGTATGTGTCAGGCCATCGGTGTTGTGCTTGAACTCAAGCCTAATGTTGCAATTATGAGTGCGGAAGGTTTTGTCAAATATTTCTGTCGGCGATACCACAAAGATTTTGGCCACACCAAGGTGGTATTTGACATATCCCTTGTTACCGGAGCGATCTTATTGTCACTGCTATTCTGCGGACATATCGAGGGGATAAGAGAGGGGACCGTCATTGCGGCACTCTGTACCGGTTTCATGGTAAACTTTCTTGCCAGATATGTATTTACACGACGTAACATGCAAAGAGCCATACCTCACGGCATGACTCTTTATAAATAAACTATAGGCTTACGTCTCACTATAGATTTACAATCTCCTGTAGCGGTCAGTATTGCAAAGGTAGATGAATCTCATGCATCAGACAATACCTTGAGTATAGTAATTTTTTAAGAATCCAATACAATCTGTCATGTGACAGATTGTGAATATACCAGTGTTACGGTATTGTATTGCAATGTGACTGAATGTAATTTTACACTCAAAAGACAGTATTCACAGGTATAACCGTTATATATGATATGGCAGATAATATCAGATCCAGAGAATATCGCAGCACAGACCGCATGAGGGATATCATAGCCGATAATACACTGCTGTTATCGGCACTTAGCCGTTTTGATATATCACTGGGATTTGGCAACGCTTCTATACGTGAGGTCTGTAAACATGCCGGAATCGATACAGATACATTCCTTTCTGTTGCCAATCTGATGAGCGGCAGGAATTTCACTTCCAAAAATATCGATATAAATTCGATTATAAGATACCTGAAGAATGCCCATACCTACTTTCTTGATTTCCTTCTGCCATCAATAAGACGAAAACTGATTGATGCTCTCAGTATATCCGAGAACAATGACATTCCGCTTCTGATACTTAAATTTTTTGATGAATATCAGAATGAAGTCTTCAGGCATATGAATTATGAGAACGAACATGTGTTTACATATGTCGAGAAATTACTTGACGGTGTGCAGACCGAGAATTACACTATCTCAGATTTTCTCGCAAATCATCGTCCTATAGCATATAAACTGCATGAACTAAAGGAGATCATCATCTGTCATTATGCGGGAGACGGAAGCCGGGTGAATACGATCAACTCAGTGCTGTTTGATATCATAATGTGTGAGCGGGACCTTATGAGTCATTGTGAGGTAGAGGACAGAATTTTTGTACCTGCCGTGCTGGAGCTTGAGAACAATACTGCTAACGGTATTGTGTCCTCTGTTACTCTTCATGAAGACCAAAGAGATGAAGCCCTTAACGATCTTACAGAACGAGAACGTGAAATCATAGCGTGTGTAGCCCGCGGGTTATCAAACAAGGAAATCGCCGGCATGCTCTTCCTGTCGGTTCATACCGTCGCAACACACCGCCGGAACGTCTGCTCCAAACTACAGATCCACTCCACATCGGGACTTACCATATTCGCCATTTTACATAAACTGATAGATCTGTCAGAAGTCAAACTATAAATATCTAAAAAATGTCAATAACAGAAGTAATAGATCAGATCAACTGGACCGGGATTATTATAGGGTTGTCGACCTTTCTGATTATCGGAATATTTCATCCTCTTGTCATCAAAGGGTATTATTACTTCGGTCTGCGCTGTCGTACAGCCTTTTTCATTGCCGGAATAATTTCACTGTTTTTCTGTGCTATTGTGGAAGGTACAATACCGTCTGTACTATTAGGGGTGACCGCATTCAGCTGCTTCTGGAGCATCAGGGAAGTCAATGAACAGAAAGTCAGGGTTGAACGCGGGTGGTTTCCGGCCAATCCACGCCTTGGACAGAGAAAAAACGTCGACCGGGATGACAGGCAGCCGGCCGACGCTGATGAGTGAAATTAAGCACAGTCAGTTAGCAGTACATATTTACTATTGCTTCGTAGAGCTCCTGTTTGCCTGAGGTTACGCTCGGTTCGGGCTTGGATTTGGCATATTCCACAACCTGTTCGAGAGAGAGTCTGCCTTCCTCAAACTCTTTGCCCATACCACTGTCAAACGAGGCATAACGGTCTGCAAGCATTTTTTTGTACGGCGATTTCTCCAAAAGTTCAGCCGCACTGAGCAGGGCACGTGCCATGGCATCCATGCCGGCGATATGGGCAATGAAAATATCCTCGGGATCCGTCGAATTGCGACGTGTCTTGGCATCAAAGTTTGTACCGCCATTACCAAGTCCACCGTTGCGAATGACCTGCATCATCGCCTGAATAAGCTCATAACTGTCGATCGGGAACTGGTCGGTATCCCATCCGTTCTGATAATCGCCGCGATTTGCATCGATAGAACCAAGCATGCCATTGTCTACAGCTACAGCGAGCTCGTGCTCGAAAGTATGTCCGGCAAGCGTTGCATGGTTGACCTCAATGTTCACTTTGAAGTCTTTGTCAAGACCGTGAGCCTTGAGGAAGCCTATGACCGTCTCAGTATCCACATCATACTGATGTTTGGTAGGTTCCATTGGCTTAGGCTCGATAAGGAATGTTCCCCCGAAACCCTTCGCGCGTGCATAATCACGTGCTATCGTAAGCATTGTGGCCAGGTGTTCCTTTTCACGTTTCTGATCTGTATTGAGGAGGCTCATATAACCCTCACGGCCTCCCCAGAAGACATAGTTCTGACCGCCAAGGGCAATCGTTGCATCAATAGCATTCCTGATCTGGACAGCTGCACGTGCAACAACATCAAAATCGGGGTTTGTAGCAGCACCGTTCATATAACGCGCGTTGCCGAACACATTTGCCGTACCCCACAGGTTCCGAATGCCGGTAGCAGCCATCTTCTCCTTGAGATATTCTGTAATCTCCTTCATACGTGCCTCGTAACTATCAATATCATCAAGGTCACCGATGAGGTCTGTATCATGGAAACAGAAATACTCTATGCCAAGTTTTGACATTATCTCGAAACCGGCATCAGCACGCTGTCTGGCGGCCGTCATTATATCAGGAGCCTCGTTCCATGGATATTTCCTGGTTCCGCCACCAAACTGGTCACCGCCTTCGGCACAAAGAGTGTGCCACCAGGCCATGGCAAACTTAAGCCATTCTTTCATAGGTTTTCCAAGAACGACACGGTCTGCATCATAGTAACGATAAGCCATAGGATTGTGGCTCTCTGTGCCTTCAAATTTGATTTTTCCGATCTGAGGGAAGTATTCTTTCTGTGACATAGTAAAATAAATAAGTGAAATATTTTTTGTTATATGTAAGAATATGTCTGCATCTAACCAGACATACTCTGAAAAGATTATCTGTTTTTATTACCGTCAAGTAACCTCTTCCAGCGTTCGTATGCTTCAATATAAGGAATACGGTCTGCCGCAGGCTTTACGATATCTATAAGCCTGAGAGTCCGGAATGCTTCAGACGGAGATTTGTAGATTCCGGCACCTATTCCTGCGCCTTTGGCTGCACCGGTTGCGCCATCAGTATCATAAAGCCTGATAGTCGCGCCTGAGACTGAGGCAAGGGTCTCCCTGAAAACAGGGCTCAGAAACATATTGGCGTTGCCTGCATGTATCGTATCTACTTTCATTCCCATGGATTTCATGATTTCAATACCATACATGAAAGAGAATACAATGCCTTCCTGTGCGGCACGCAGCAGATGTGCCTGATTATGTATATTGAAGTTTATACCATGAACCGAGCAACCGGTTTCCTGATTTTCAAGCACGCGCTCGGCTCCGTTTCCAAACGGCAGAACCGTCACACCATCCGACCCCACAGGGATCCGGGATGCAAGATCATTCATGGCGGTATAGCTGATTCCCGGGGGGCATATATTACGTTTAATCCAGCTGTTGAGTATACCGGTTCCGTTTATACACAGGAGTATTCCTATCCGGGGATCTTCGGCCGAGTAATTGACATGAGCAAAATTATTAACACGCGACAGAGAGTCATAGCCGGCCTTGTCTATAATGCCGTAGACCACCCCCGATGTTCCGGCTGTCGCTGCAATTTCCCCGGCATTGAGTACTCCCAGAGAAAGAGCATTGTTGGGTTGATCGCCGGCCCGATATGTAACGGGAGTACCTTCGGCCAGGCCCAGCTCCGATGCTACTGCGGCTGTCACCTTTCCTGCATCACCAAATGCCGGTACCAGCGGCGGCAATATCGACTCCGGGAACCCGAAATAGTCCAGCATAAAACGAGCGGGAGTATTATCAGCGAAATCCCATAACATCATCTCACTTAATCCAGACATAGTCGTTGCGAGTTTCCCGGTAAGTTTATAGGCTATATAGTCACCCAGCAGGCAAATCTTGTCAATTTTTTTAAAAAGCTCAGGTTCATTTTCTTTAACCCAGGCAAGTTTTGTAGCCGTAAAATTTCCCGGTTTATTAAGCAGACGTGGCATACAGACCTTATCGCCCATCTCGGAGATAGCCCTGCAACCATACGGCACACCACGGGAGTCGCACCATATAATGGCATCGCGAAGCGGCGTCATATCTTTGTCAAGTGTAACGAGTCCATGCATCTGATAGCTTATACCGATAGCTCTGATCAATGCGGGATCGATTCCAGACAACTCAAGCACTGAAGCAGTGACATACTTTACATAACGCCACCAGTCATCCGGCGACTGCTCTGCCATCCCGGGTGAAACAGATTTAATCGGAGCCTCTGACTTAGGAAAGAAATCGGAGACGATGCAATGGCCTGTTTCGGTATCTACTATTGCGGCCTTGACCGAAGAACTGCCAATGTCATATCCTAAAATATACATATGAATGATAAAAAAATGATTAATGTCAATTATGGATTTGTTAGCAAAATCTGATATATATATTTATACAAACAAAATCCGCAGAATACTCAATGTATTCTGCGGAATGAAACATATAATAACAACTTTGATACAAATACTATCCCATCGGAGCCGGAGCATATCCGTCCTCAAGTGCTATATAATGCTGATACGGGTGGTCACAACCCGGACATTTGGCCGGAGGTTCAGTTCCTACTGAGGTATAACCACACACGAGACACTTCCAGGTAACAGGTTTTTCACGCTTCCAGAGGGTTCCTTTCCGGATGTGTTCGAGCAGAAGTCTGAAACGGTCATGGTGTAACTTCTCAACAGCAGCAATCGCATCAAAATGAGAGGCGATCTCACCGAACCCTTCTTCCCGGGCAGTGCGCGCGGCCTGATGGTAGAACTCGTAACCGTCGACGCTCTCTTCTTTCATAGATATCTCAAGATTCTCGGCTGTAGAACCCAGAAACCCTGCGTCCACACCGGTCTTTGTATGGAACTGAGTGTCCTCGAGCATTTTCAAAAACACTTTGGCATGGCGAAGTTCATTATCGGCCGTCTCACGAAAGATGACACCAACCGGAAAGTATAACTCTTTATCAGCTATAGCCGCATAAAAGGTATACCTGGCAAATGACTGAGATTCCGCGAGATAAGAGTTAACTATATTCTGCTCGGTCTTTGTACCTCTGATACTTTTCTTTGTAGTATTCTTCATAATAGCATATGTTTTATTAACTTAATATGCTACTGAAACAATACTACAACATGAAAAGTTCAATTATGAGATTTTAAAACACAACAAAAATACTCTAAAAATGACTGGAACCGTCAAAACAATGAGTACATACCTTACACTTAGGCAGGCCTATCGCACGGACAATAGTATCGACCTTGCTGAATTTCAGGGATGTAAGACCATATTTCTCCCTTATTTTCTCAACCATAGCCTCATAACGGGGTGTGCCGGCCGTAGCATACTCATCAAGATGAGCATCCGGATCGCCTTCAATCTCTTTGATGATACGGCGTGTCAGTAGTTCCATATCACTCTTCGAGGAAGTAAAGCCTATGTATCTGCATCCATATATGAGCGGAGGCGAGGCTATGCGCATGTGTACCTCCCGTGCTCCGTAATCAAATAATACCCTGACATTATCATTAAGCTGAGTACCACGCACGATAGAGTCGTCACAGAACAAAGCTCTCTTGCCCGAAAGCATTGCCCGGTTCGGAACAAGTTTCATCTTAGCGACAAGTGATCTCATTGACTGCTCTCGGGGAGTAAAGCTACGGGGCCAGGTAGGTGTATATTTACAGATGCAACGATGATACGGAACATTATGTCCGGCCGCATAGCCGAGAGCCATACCCACTCCCGAATCCGGAATGCCACATACACAGTCAACGTCAGCATCATCATCCTTACCCATCTGATAACCTGTATTGAATCTCATCTGCTCAACATTCTTTCCTTCATATGTAGATGTAGGGAACCCATAGTATACCCACAGGAATGAACACACCTGCATTTCTTCTCCGGGAGCATGCAGCTGTCTTATACCGTCTGCTGTAATCTCCACAATCTCACCTGGTCCGAGATCCCTGATCACCTCATAGTCAAGATTGGGCAATGCTGTCGACTCGGAAGTGGCGGCATATGCTCCCTCCTTACGTGCAAGTATTACCGGTGTTCTGCCGAGGCGGTCCCTGGCAGCAATGATACCGTTCTCGGTCAATATAAGCATGGAACACGAGCCTTCTATGTTGTCATAGACATTCCGGATGCCGTCAGCAAATGTCTTGCCCTGATTTATAAGCAGCGCGACGAGTTCCGTCTGGTTGGTATCTCCCGAGCTCAGTTCAGCAAAATGCACACCGCTGTCAAGCAGTTTTTTCTCAAGTTTCCCGATGTTAGAGATCTTGGCCACAGTCACTATAGCATACTTACCGAGATGGGAACTGATGATAATGGGCTGGGGATCGGTATCACTTATGATACCGACTCCGTTGTGCCCTGTAAATTTTGACAGTTCAGCTTCAAACTTTGTACGGAAATATGTACTTTCCAATGAGTGTATAGAGCGGCAGAAACGCCTGTTCTCATCATCGTAAGTCACCATACCGGCACGTCGTGTGCCGAGATGTGAGTTATAATCTGTCCCGTAAAAAAGGTCGGTCGAGCATTGACGTTTAGATGCTACTCCAAAAAATCCTCCCATAAATGTAAATAATTTGATATTTATCTTTTATCGTAATTTCCTTCGTAATAATTGATATAAGCCATATTTACCAGTCTTGTTCCTCCGGCAGTAGGATAGTCGCCAGTAAAATACCAGTCACCCGGGCAGGACGGTATCGCTTTGTGCAATCCTTCGACAGACTGATATACAAGGCTGACGGTTGCATTAGTACCTTCCGGGATAAGAAGCCGTACAATCTCGTCGGATATCTCTCCGGTAGTAAACAGACTGTATATATCTTTCACACAATTGCGCTGACATGCCGCCGGTTTTCTGATCTCTTCAATGGCGTCCTCATAGGTTTTTGCAAGCACATCTTCCCTACCCGACCGTCGCAATAATGAAACGGCCGCCTTGAAGGCTATGAATTCGGCCATCCTTGACATATCAATACCGTAATAATCGGGATACCGTACCTGAGGTGAAGAAGAGACAATCACTATGTGGCGTGGATGAAGACGGTCAAGCATAGTGATAATTGACTGTCTCAGAGTTGTTCCTCTCACAATCGAGTCATCGATAACAACAAGTGTATCCATACCGTTACGTACACATCCATACGTTACATCATAGACATGGGCCGCAAGATCATTACGCGAGTTCCCCTCGGCTATGAATGTACGTAATTTAATATCCTTGACAGCAACCTTCTCGACCCGAAGACGGCGGTTCATGACAGACTTTATCGCATCGTAGTCACATCCGTGTCCATCGTTCACAAGCCTGACTATACTGTCGGTCTTTATCTGGTCGAGACGGTGTTCAAGTCCTTCACACATTCCAAGAAAAGCGACCTCGGCTGTATTCGGTATAAAAGAAAAGACAGCATTTTCAAGATCATAGTCTATTGCTTTCATAATGTCAGGCACCAGGTTGAACCCGAGAGATTTGCGTTCACGATATATATCTGCGTCACTGCCTCGGGAGAAATATATTCTCTCAAATGAGCAACGCCGGTTCTCCTGTTCGCCAAGTATATCGGTAACCTTTACGCGCCCCTGCTTGGAAACAATGATAGCACTGCCGGGTTTCAGTTCCCTGACATCTGCCCGACGACGGTTGAAGACAGTCTGTATGACAGGACGTTCGGAGGCGACAACCACAATCTCATCGTCATAAAAATAGAATGCCGGCCTTATGCCATGAGGATCGCGTATCGCGAACATGTCTCCTGAACCTGTGGCTCCGCATATCACATAACCGCCATCCCACTGTGGCGCACTGTTTGAAAGAACCCGGACCATGTCCATATTATCCTCGATACGATGGCTGAGTTCCGGATCGCAATACCGCTCTCTGAACTCATGGTACAGGCGATGATTCTCCTTGTCCAAAGCATAACCAAGCTGTTCGAGAAGCACAATCGTGTCACTGAATATACGGGGATGCTGTCCGCGGGCGACTATCGACCTGAATAGCTCGTCGACATTTGTCATGTTGAAGTTTCCACATAGCAAGAGGTTACGTGACGGCCAGTTGTTGCGGCGAAGGAACGGATGTACATATGACAGACCGCTGCGTCCGGTAGTGCTGTATCTGAGGTGCCCCATGTATATCTGACCGATAAACGGAGCCATGGCATCAGCCTCTCCGACAGATATACGGTCGATATCGCATGCCGTAAGTTTATGACCGATCTCGTCAAATATCTCACTGATAGCACCGGGCCCGAGAGCACGCTCTCTGAATACATATTCGTTTCCAGGTTCGGCATGAAGTTTTACAACTCCTACGCCGGCTCCTTCCTGGCCACGGTTGTGCTGCTTTTCCATAAGCAGATACAGCCTGTTGAGCGCATACGTAACCGAGCCATATTTTTCCCGGTAATATTCCAGCGGTTTCAATAGCCGTATCATTGCGACTCCGCACTCATGTTTTAACGGTTCCATCACGTAAAGATTAATCGGTTCTCGTTGTTATCTTATAAAAAGAAGTTCACGGTATTTGGGCAGAGGCCAAATCTCGTTATCGACCATAAGTTCAAGTTTATCAATATGATAGCGTATGGTTTCCATGCATGGCGCCACATTGTCATGGTAGGCGATTGCCTTCTCCCGTTCGTTCCTGATACGGTTGGCCTGACGACGGGCATCAACCATTGCCTCGACTGTATCCTTGATGATGAGCATGTGTCTGGAGATCTTCTCGATTGTAGACAGATCCTGGGCAACTATAAGATTACTCTTGTCAGCATCAAAAAGAGACTTGATCTTGACAAGATTATCAACAAGAAACGACTGATAGCGCGTTGCGACAGGTATTATATGATTGATCGCAAGATCACCGAGAACACGGGCCTCGATCTGAATTTTCTTGGTGTACATCTCCCACTTCACTTCGTTGCGTGCATGAAGTTCCACTTCATTGAATACATTGGTACGTGCAAACATATCCACCGATGACTGGCGGAGATAAGCATCGAAAATTTTCGGAACACTCGTCTCGCAGTCAAGTCCACGACGCTCAGCCTCTTCTTTCCATTCATCGCTGTATCCGTTCCCATCAAAATGGATAGGTCTGGATTCTATGATGAGCTTTCTGACCTCCTCAAGAATGGCGTGATTGAGAGGCTCTCCATCGGCCAGACGCGCATCTACGTTTTCCTTGAAGAGCGTCAGCTGGTCAGCGACAGCCGCATTGAGGGCTATCATTGCCGAAGCGCAGTTAGCCGATGAACCTACAGCTCTGAATTCAAACCGGTTTCCGGTAAAGGCAAACGGTGATGTACGGTTGCGGTCGGTATTGTCTATGAGAATCTCCGGAATCTGTGATGCTCCGACGTTGACACCCTGCTTCTCAGCAAAGGCTATCAGTTCATCCTGCGTGCTGTTCTCAAGCCGTGTAAATATATCGGCCAGCTGTGAACCGGTAAATATAGAGATGATCGCCGGAGGTGCTTCGTTGGCACCGAGCCGGTGGGCATTTGTCGCAGATGCGATCGATGCCTTCAGAAGTCCGTTGTGTTTGTTTACGGCCGCCATGACATTGGCGACGAACGTTATGAACTGCAGATTGGCGGCCGGTGTCTTTCCGGGAGCGAAAAGCAATACACCGGTATCGGTACCAAGGCTCCAGTTATTGTGCTTGCCCGAACCATTTATGCCGGCAAACGGTTTTTCGTGAAGAAGGACACGGAAGTTGTGACGCCGGGCAACTTCAGACATCAATGTCATCAGCAACAGGTTATGGTCATTAGCGAGGTTGGTTTCCTCGAATATGGGGGCCAGTTCAAACTGATTGGGCGCCACCTCATTGTGACGGGTTCGTGCCGGTATGCCAAGACGATGACATTCTATCTCAAGATCAAGCATGAATGCCTCGACCCGTGAAGGTATAGCTCCGAAATAATGATCTTCAAGTTGCTGGTTCTTCGCACTCTCGTGTCCCATCAATGTACGTCCTGTCATAACGAGATCCGGACGGGCTGAGAAAAGGGCCTCGTCAACAAGAAAATATTCCTGTTCCCAACCGAGGTAACTCGTGACATGACTGACTTTCGGATCAAAGTAACGTGCCACACCTGTGGCAGCCTTGTCGACCGCATTAAGCGCACGAAGCAACGGTGTCTTGTAATCCAGAGATTCGCCTGTATAGGAAATGAATATTGTAGGGATACAAAGCGTATTGTCAAGAATGAAAGCCGGCGACGATATATCCCAGGCCGAATATCCGCGGGCCTCAAAAGTATTCCGTATACCACCGTTTGGAAAACTCGAAGCATCGGGCTCCTGCTGTACAAGAAGTTTACCTGTAAATTCCTCTACTACTCCGCCCTTACCGTCATGCTCGATGAATGCATCATGTTTTTCAGCAGTACCGTCTGTAAGCGGATGAAACCAGTGGGTATAATGGCGGGCACCATTGTCAATAGCCCATTGCTTCATACCTGCGGCCACGCTGTCGGCGACCTCTCTTGACAGAGGCTCCTTGTTATCTATAGCATATACAAGTGCATCGTAAGTCTTCTTCGGGAGATACTGATACATTCTGGCACGGTTGAACACGTACTTGCCATAGTACTGTTCCGGTCGCTCGGACGGTATGTCCACTGGTACGGCCTTACGGTCGTATGCCTCTTCTACTACTTTAAATCTTAACTGTGACATGATTATATGAATTATAAACGGTTTAACAATCTGATACGGCGGGCTGCCTCTATAGTATTAGCACGTGAGTTAAACGAGGTGAACCTCATGAATCCTTCTCCGCATTCGCCGAATCCGACACCCGGAGTCGCTACGATATGGCATTTCTCAAGCAGAATATCAAAAAACGACCATGAATCCATTCCTGCAGGCGCCTTTACCCAGACATACGGTGAGTCGATACCGCCATATACCGTAAGCGATGCGTCAGCGAGGCCCTGGATAAGAAGACGGGCATTAGTCATGTAATATCCTATATTTGACTTTACCTGCTGTCTGCCTTCGGGTGTATACAGGGCTGCCGCCGCACGTTGCACTACGTATGAGGCTCCATTGAATTTGGTTGACTGCCTACGGCGCCACATGTCATTAAGCCTTATGCCATCTGAAGTCACAAGATCCCGCGGAACTACAGTATAACCAAGTCTCAGACCTGTGAAACCGGCTGTCTTGGAGTAACTCCTGAACTCGATGGCACACTCTCGTGCGCCCTCGAGTTCGTAAATACTGTGTGGCACACCGGCACGTTGTATATAAGCCTCATAAGCTGAATCAAAGAGTATTAGAGAACCGTGGGAACGTGCGTAATCCACCCATACAGCAAGCTGTTCGCGCGTCAGCGACATTCCGGTCGGATTGTTTGGATAACAGAGGTAAATGATATCCGGTATGACATCATCCGGAGGGACTGGAACGAAATCACCTGAAGCCCGGCATGGCAAGGTGACTATTCGGCGTCCGGCCATGATATTTGTGTCAAGGTATACCGGGTATACCGGATCGGTGATAGCCACAATGTTATCGGTCGAAAGAATATCTCCGATATTACCCAGATCACTTTTGGCTCCGTCGCTTACAAACACTTCGTCGGGTGACACATCGATACCGCGTGCCCTGTAGTCATGTTCCACAATAAGATCTATCAGGAAATGATGTCCCTGTTCAGGTCCATACCCCACAAAAGATTCTGCTATGCCTTGCTCTGCCGAGGCTCTGACCAGCTCATTGACAGCAGCCTGACATACAGGACGTGTTACATCTCCGATGCCGAGTCTTAAGATATCAACTCCTGGATTGGCTTCACAGAACTGACTGACTCTGTGTGCTACAGCCGAGAACAGATAGCTCCCGCTGACATTCTGAAAATTACTGTTTACTTTATACATATCGGTTTGACCCTTTATCATGACGTCTGTACGTTCCTGTAAATACCGTCCTGGCCGGTCCCGTCATCATTACATGCCCCGAGGCGGGATCAATCTCAATGAAAAGATCTCCCCCATCAAGGTGAACAGTAGCCTTATGATCGGACCGTCCTGTAATGTGAGCTGCGATAAGTGTTGCACATGCGCCTGTACCACAGGCCATCGTAACACCGCTACCGCGTTCCCATACTTTCATGGTTATATCGGACGGAGTGTTGATATGAGCAAATTCCACATTGATTCTTTCAGGGAAAAGCTCGTGATGTTCTATTTCATGACCGACCGATCCGATATCAATGGTTTCCATATTATCAGTAAAGATCACCGCATGAGGATTCCCCATGGATACGGCGGTAATACTGACACTATGTCCATCATACAATAATACCGGCACATTAATAAATGTGTCGTCCGGACATTTTACAGGAATCTCTCTGGTCAAGAGTGAGGGTAACCCCATGTCGACAGTTACAGACTCGATAAGACCGTCATCACCCGGCTTCAGGAATAAATGTTTAACGCCCGAAACAGTTTCGAGCGTCAGATGCAGTTTATCGGTAAGCTGATTGTCGTAAACGTATTTAGCGACGCAACGAGCGCCATTGCCACACATACGGGCTTCCGAACCGTCGGCATTGAAAATACGCATTTTAAAGTCGGCCTCACCCGACGGCAAGATGAGAATGATGCCGTCGCCTCCCACTCCTAAGTGCCGGTCGCTCATCTCTCGCGACAGGGAGGCAAGATTGTCGGGGCATGTAGTGAGGCAATTCACATAAATATAGTCATTGCCGATACCCTGCATCTTGGTGAATAGAATTGGTTCCATCTATTGGAAATTGATGTTTTCTTTTCGTCGGCAAAGGTAATGCATTTCTTTGAAATCCTCACATATGTAAGTCAAAAAAAATAATCTGATATGAAAAAAATATCAGCCGGTACAATAGAGCCGCCCGACCCATCGTTACAATAATAATGAAACGGAGACTTTTCATATTATACGTGTCGGTCACTGCATTTTTTTGCGGATCGCAGGCCTATATGTCAGGTCAGGATGGTTCGACAGCCTACAACTTTCTGAACATATCTCAGTCAGCCCGTATCTACGGACTTGGCGGCATCAATATCACGACTATTGACGATGATATAATGACCACCGACCAGAATCCATCGCTATTAGGTGCCGAGATGTCGGGCCAGATAGGTATAAATTATATGAGATATATCGGTGAAAGTAACTTTGCCGGTGTCAGATATGCTCACGCGTCCGGTGACCACGGAGCCTGGTGTGCAGGTATCCAATACTTCGGGTACGGTGCTATAACGGCAGCTGACGAGACCGGAATAATCACAGGAAAATTCTCCCCAAAAGATATTGCTTTCTCAGGGGCATTCTCATATGATATATATGGAAACTGGCGTGGGGGTATTAAATTAAAACTTCTGTACAGCAGTTACGAACAATATTCAGCTATGGCGGTGGCTACCGATCTCGGCCTCAATTACTATGATCCGGATATGGATCTGTCTTTCTCTATCGTAGGGGCCAATCTCGGAGGGCAGATAAAAAAATTTAACAATCATAATGACAGACTGCCTATCGATCTGAGACTGGGCTGGGCCCAGTCGTTCGGAGATTTTCCTGTACGGTTCTCTGTTACCGCATGGAATCTGACAAAGTGGCATCTCCCTTTTGTAGAGACCGGAGACGGTAGTAATACCAGCGGAGAAGGTCCCCGCATCAAGGATACATTCTCAAGTAATCTGTTCAGGCATCTTGTATTCGGAGCAGAACTTATATCCAGCGACCGCTTCTATCTCTCGCTCGGCTATAATTATAAGACACGGTCAGACATGTCGACCTACTCACGCAGTTTTCTCTCGGGTTTCTCTCTCGGAGCCGGTCTCAATGCCCGCAGATTCAATCTTTCGCTCGCGTTGGCGCAGCCACATACCGGAGCGACGACATTCATGTTAAACCTTACATTAAACATCAACGATCTAACGAATTAAAAATGAGAGATAATAAAAAACGTATCATCATTGCCATCGATGGTTATTCATCATCGGGAAAAAGCAGTATGGCCCGAGCCCTCGCCCGCTCGATAGGATACAGATACATCGATTCGGGCGCCATGTATCGTGCCGTTACTTTATATGCAATGCGCCATGATATGATCAACCCGGACGGTTCGGTCAATGTGGGTGTCCTGACAGATGCCCTGCCATCAATAAACATAGACTTCAATGTGGATGGCGATTGTCAGTCGACCATGCTGAACGGCGAAAATGTCGAAAAAGAGATTCGCCAGCTTCCCGTCTCCAACAATGTCTCGTCCGTAGCGGCCATTCCGGCTGTCCGTCATCACCTCGTTGCCATGCAACAGGATTTCGGCCGTCTGCGGGGTGTGGTCATGGACGGACGTGATATCGGAACGACAGTCTTCCCCGATGCCGAACTAAAAATATTCGTAAACGCCCCTGCCGAAACCCGTGCGCAACGCAGAGTCAACGAGTTGCTTGAGAAAGGAGAGACTGTGACCTATGAAGAGGTTCTTGCCAACGTGCAGAATCGCGATCATATAGATGAGACGCGGGCCGAGAGTCCACTGAGACGAGCCACAGATGCCATAGATTTCGACAATTCAGACATGACAATAGATGAGCAGAACAGAGCTCTGCTCTCACTTTTCAATAAAACCGTATCATGACTTCTGTCACGATTGATCCGGGGTCGGGGTTCTGTTTCGGCGTCACGACAGCCATAAATAAAGCGGAGGAAGAACTGGCGCGGGGAAATCGTCTGTATTGCCTCGGCGATATAGTACATAACAGCGAGGAGGTATCACGACTGCACAGTCTCGGGATGGAGACAATCACCCACGAAGATCTTAACTCGCTGCATAATGTACGGGTATTGCTCAGAGCACATGGAGAGCCGCCGTCCACCTACTCTGTCGCACAAGACAATGAAATAGAGATAATCGATGCGACGTGTCCTGTTGTACTGCAGCTGCAACGCAGGGTCAAACAGTGTTACAGAGAGCATGGCAATGCCGTACAGATTGTTATCTACGGAAAAAAAGGACATGCTGAAGTCAACGGTCTCGTAGGGCAGACCGATGGAAATGCCATTGTCATTGAAAACGTGGAAGGTATTGAAGTCCTTGATTTCAACCGTGATATCTATCTGTTCTCACAGACCACAAAATCAATCGAGGGTTTCAACTCAATGCATGAAGCGATATCCCGACGTCTTGCAGAAGGTACGCGGCTCACGTTTTATGACACAATATGCCGTCAGGTGGCCAACCGGGTAGCCCGGTTAAGGGAATATGCCTCGGAGCACGACCTTGTTCTCTTTGTGAGCGGAGCTAAAAGCAGCAACGGCCGTGTCCTGTACAATGAGTGTCTTGATGTCAACCCCAATACCCATATGGTTTCCAACGAGAATGATGTTGACCCCAGATGGTTTGACGGCATCAGCAGTGTAGGTGTATGCGGAGCTACCTCCACCCCCCGATGGCTTATGGAGCGTGTAAAAGAATGTGCTATCCAATACTCAGACCGATGAAATCTATACATATACTGATTACTGTTCTTTTGCTGATATCCTTTTACGGCTGCAGTAGCCCCGGGAATAATCATGATACCGACAATATGAAATATCTTATGGATCTCGGATATGAGTATGCCGCCCGTTACCGTGCGTTGTCATCATCGGCAGGTGAAATGGAGCGGCAGGATTTCCTCCTTGATGTCCAGGCCCGTGAAACACGCATACGCAATGAGATCGGCACAGAATATGCGCTTAAATTCCATGAGGCCTTTGCCGATTCGGCCTTTACAGAACCGTAATACACATTAAAAACGGGCCGGCAAATCCATCTGCCGGCCCGCTCATTATATCCGTTTTAACATGCTGTTTACTCCTCTATCTCAGGCGCGATGAGTTTATAGCCTTTACCATGGATATTGATAATCTCGATTCCCGGATCATCTTTGAGATGCTTACGGAGCTTGGTGATGTAAACATCCATCGACCGGGCATTGAAATAGTTGTCATCTATCCATATTGTCTTCAATGCGAAGTTCCGTTCCAGTATCTCATTGACATGGGCGCAGAGCAGACTCAGCAGTTCGGACTCCTTGGTTGTAAGTTTAGTGATCTTGTCCCCGAACATAAGAACCTGTTTCTGGGTATCAAATGTAAACTTACCGATCTTATACATAGTGATCTCGCGGCCTTTCTTACCCTTTACACGACGCAGGATAGCCTCAATGCGGAACACCAGTTCCTCCATTGAGAACGGCTTGGTGATATAATCATCGGCTCCTATCTTGAACCCGTCAAGGATATCTTCTTTCAGCGACTTGGCCGTCAGGAAAATAATCGGCACCTCACTGTTGACAGTCCGTATCTCCTGTGCGAGTGTGAAGCCATCCTTCTTAGGCATCATCACATCAAGGACACATATATCATACTTGCCCTTCAGAAAGGCCTTGTAGCCACTTTCACCATCGGCGAAGAGATCGGCATTAAAGCCTTTTGCCATGAGATATTCTCTAAGCAGCATGCCCAGATTCTCGTCATCTTCGCACAGAAGAATTCTCATTCTTTCTTCCATAATTTTTAATTTTTAGTTAGTGGTAATATAATTATAAATTTTGTTCCTACATTAAATTCGCTTTCAGCTTTTATTTCGCCTCCAAGTAATTCGATCATTTTCCTGACATAGGCAAGACCCAGACCAAAACCTTTGACGTCATGCAGATTCCCGGTGTGAACCCGATAGAATCTATCAAATATTTTCTTCAGATCCTCTCGTCTGATGCCTATTCCGTTATCTGAAACGGTAATCTCCAGTCTGTCATTCTCTATATCACGGGTAGAAACCAGCAGTTTCAACGGCACGTCTTCCCGTCTATACTTGACCGCATTGTCAAGAAGATTGAAAATCACATTGGTAAAGTGCATCTCATCGACCATCACAATAGCATCATTGGCATCAAGAGCGGACGATATCGAACCGCCATAACGTTCCACCTTGAGTTTAAATGTATTTATGATATTATAAATAGCCGAATTCGCATCAATCTCCTGCAGTCTTATTGTGGCTTTTTTCTTGTCGAACATCGACATCTGTAACACTTTCTCGACCTGAAATCTCAGGCGTTTTGTCTCATCATTTATTATCGAAGCCGCGTGCTGAAGCATCGCTGGCGATTTACGTACAGAATCGTCGTTCAGCATCTGGGCGGCAAGAGAAATTGTGGATATGGGAGTCTTGAACTCATGGGTCATATTGTTGATGAAATCATTTTTCATCTCGGTAAGTTTCTTCTGCCGGAATGCGACTACTATAATATATATGAATATTATCAGCAGAATAATGGTCATTGCCAGTACAGGTACCATGAAACCGAGCGATTTATAGATATAATCGCTTTTACGGGGAAAGTAGACCTTAAGGAAATAAGTTTTATCGGGAGCATCATTGGAAAACAGCGATCTCACGAACATGCTTCCCC
The DNA here is from genome assembly GCA_910584665.1 of uncultured Muribaculaceae bacterium. Lineage (GTDB taxonomy): Bacteria > Bacteroidota > Bacteroidia > Bacteroidales > Muribaculaceae > JAAVFS01. Next base: position 51,254 of record CAJUBL010000015.1, read on the forward strand.
GGACATCGGGTGTGGGTGAATACCCCTTGGTTTTAAATACCGGCACATTATCCCGGTTGACAAGTGCTACTTCAAAAGGAATGTCG
>CAJUBL010000016.1 GCA_910584665.1 uncultured Muribaculaceae bacterium
GTAGTATCTGTATCGTGCGTTCTTTTTCGCTTAAGATGCTTTCCAGGGCCCTGATCTTTTCTTTGAGGATTGCGATCTCGTTGTTTGCGGGCGTATCGGTATCAGGCGTGGTACTGGTCTGATTTTTCAGCATCTCGCCCTCACCGGTGAGGAGCCAATTGATATTGATACGGTCGTCAAAATTTGCGAGTTTTTTTACAAAACGTTCTGATAGTTTTACTTTTCCGTTGATGATTTGCGAGAATGAAGACTCTGTGTAGTTTAATTTTTCAGCCAACTCACGCTTATTTTTGATTTTGTTGTCAAAAATAAGCCAATCGATGGCCTTGGTAACTCTTTTTATATCAAGCGTCAGCGCCATAATACGAGAATTATTATAAATTTACTTTCGATTATTCTTGTCTAAAATATAAAGTTTCTTTACATTTGCATCGCAATCACAAAAGTAATTGCCGCACCCAAAAGTGTAAATTGCACAAATATATAAAATAGTTGACTAAATCACAAACCCCAGTAAAAATGACAAAACCGATGACATTCAAAGAACTTTATCTCCAGGAGAAGGAGAAGCCGACACCGGCCCAGACCTTCATCGAAGAGATCGCGGAGCTGACGAAGCGCTCCACTAACACCGTGAGGATGTGGATACAGGGCAAGCAGACGCCCGACGCCCTCGCACAGTCCCTGATCGCCGAGAAGTACGGCATCGAAGTATCAACCCTGTTCCCCGACAACTGAGCCATGGTAAAGAATCTGATCGCAAAGCTGTGCATCATTACCGTGCTGATGGCTGTGACAGTGATATGCCTGTTCTCGAAACCTGCCAGGGACACGGCCAGCTGGGTAGCAGTGTTCTCATGGTCGAAATTCGTAGGTATCGCCGCAGGCTACGCCATGATACGGCTGACACGGCGCTGGCTGGGACCCTTAGTAAATCACATCAAATAACAATAGAGCAATGACACAACAGGAAATCGACAAGCTCGCCAAGGCCATAGGCCGCGAGATAGCAAAGAGTCAGAAGGAAACGCTGACCACCGAAGAGGCCGCCGAGTATCTGGGAGTATCGACCAGCACTCTGTACAAGTACACAATGAATCGCGAGATACCGCACTTCAAGCCGAAAGGAAGGATGTGCTACTTCAAGCGCAAAGACCTCGACGAGTGGATGCTGTCGGGCCCCGTGGCCACCAGTGAAGAGCTGGATATGAGAGTCATGGACTATTGCTCAAGGACGGGCATACCGGTAAGTAAGAACAATATGCGTAACTTAAAATCATAACAATATGGCACAGACAATCGTTTCATTAATTTTCCTCATTATAGCTCTCGGGCTGGTGATATTCGCGGTGTGCCAACTGGACAGAGCCGGCAGACAGGAATCGCGGTTGCGGCTATGGCACGACCTCTACAAATCTCTCGGAAAAGAAAGTGAGGCACAGCGTAAGGATCTGGCCAGTGCCCGTGACAATATCAGAGCGCTTTACAGTGCCCCCGAGACCTACAGCATCACCGAGCGGTCCGGATCGGTACAGGTGCATGCCGTGTACGCCGGCAAGGTAGCGCCGGTGATAAAGGAATAGCGCTATGACGATACAGAGACACCGGACGATGAGCGTGACTTCGCACTGCTGCAGGCCCGTGAGCTCATCGAGACGCTGGAGGCATGAAGCCCGGTATCAGTAACAATAACCGATAATTATCAACCATCAATCAATAACATACAATCATGGATCTAAATGTAATTGTGACATTGTCCGACGAGCTGTTTGATCTGCTCGACCGGAAATTACCCAACCTTAATGACAGAGTAGCCCGCCGTGTAGACAAGGCCGTACAGAAAGAGCTTGGCGTCGTGGCCCGCAACGAGATGAAGACCACTGTGACCGTCAAGGCCACACCGAGCTCCGGAAACGAAACCACTGCAGATCAGGAACCGGTCTCAGTCAGAATTGAGACCGCTCCGACTCCGGAGCCGGAACAGGAACAGGCCGCACAGGAGAGCGTCAGGGTACCGACAATCGAGGACTGCCGTGCCGCCATCAAGGCCGCCCGCATACGCCTCGAGGGCCCCGACTACGAGGGGAAGACCTCAGAGGGATATACGAAATATCACAAGGCCATCAGCAATCAGGTCAAACTGTCGGTCACTGCCGTAAGCGGCGGGAAATGTATCAAGGTGCCTGATCTGCCTGCAGAGTGCCGGGCCGACTTCATCCGCGACATGGATAACCTGATGGTAGGTGATGACGGTAAGCTGACCATTAAAGCCCCGTTCTGAGCCATGCCCGGACAACATGCACTACTGTCACCGTCGGCGGCTCACCGCTGGATGAACTGCCCGGTGGCACCGCGACTGGAGGCGACAGTGCCCGAGGAGACGAGCCCGTATGCCGAGGAGGGTACCCTTGCCCATGCCTTCTGCGCCATGAAACTCAAGAAAGCCATAGGGCAGGACTACACCCCGGAACTGCAGGAGATCGACGAGCTGTGTGAGAAGTACTATACGGGCGAGATGGACGAGTATACCGACAGCTATGCGGCCACGGTGCTCGGGATGTACAATGAAGCCATGCGCGAGACAGCTGATGCCCGTCTGCTCGTCGAGATCCGTCTGGACTTCTCGGAGTATGTGCCCGAGTCGTTCGGCACTTCCGATGCCGCCATCATAGCCGACGGCACAATGGATGTCATAGACTTCAAGTATGGCAAAGGCGTACCGGTGTCGGCCGTGCGCAACGAGCAGATGATGATCTACGCCCTCGGGGCATACCTGGAGCATGGCGTGGAGTATGACATAGATACCGTGCGGATGACGATCATACAGCCGCGCCTCGACAACATCAGCACCTACATGCTCAGCGTATCCGAGCTACTGCAGTGGTCCGAGGAGGAGCTGAAGCCCGGAGCCGCCAGGGCGTACCTCGGTGCCGGCGAGGCCAAGGCGGGGGAGTGGTGCCGGTTCTGCGCTGTAAAAAACCGTTGCAAGGCGCTCGCCGACACCTGCACCGGACTGCAGGAGTGTGCCGACGGGAAGCTGTACACCCCCGACGAGCTCGCCGCCAAGGTACTGCCGAAGCTCGCCATGGTCAAGGCATGGGCGTCAAGCGTGGAGGCCTACGCGCTACAGCAGGCGCTCGAGGGCGTGAGATTCAAGGGGTACAAGCTCGTCGAGGGGCGGAGCGTCAGGCGGATCACCGACGAGAGTGCCGTGGCCGGAATACTCGACCGTGAGGGCTACGACCCGAGAGAGTATATGACGCCGGCCAGGTTAGCGGGACTCGGTGACCTCGAGAAGCTTGTAGGCAAGAAACAGTTTGCCGTGCTGTGCTCCGACTACATAACCAGGCCGCAAGGCAAGCCGACACTTGTCGAGTCGGCCGACAAACGACCGGAGTACTGCCCCGGTGATGATTTCAAAGACATAGACATAGATTAACCATTTTAAATTTTTACAATTATGATGACACCTAAAAAACTGACAGAGACAAAAATCGTGATCGGCCCGTGCCGACTCAGTTATCCGAACCTTTTCGAGCGTAAGAAATTTGACGGCGATACCGGTGAAGGCAAGTATATGGTTACCGTACTTATACCCAAGAGTGCGGACGGCAAAGATACCGTCGAAGCCATCAGGGAATGTATCGAGGCCGCCAAGACCGCCGGCGCCTCGTCGAAGTGGCAGGGCAAGACACCCAAAAAGCTCTCTTTGCCCCTGGTCGACGGCGACGAGTCAGATGACGAGTACATACAGGGTCATTACACCATCAAGGCAAAGAGCAACATGAGGCCCACAGTGCTTGACCGCAAGCGCCAGCCGATCGTTGACCAGGAAGAGATATATGGCGGTGTCTGGGCCTATGTCTCGATATCGTTCTTTCCCTATGACGCCGCAGGTAACAAAGGTGTGGCCGTAGCACTCAACAGCGTGATGAAGTTCAAGGATGACGATCCGTTCGGCGGTTCTGATTCGGCCCTTGACTTCGACGGCATAGAGTTCGATGCGGAGGATGACGATGACCTGTAATCTACTGAATGACTTCACCGATATCCGGCCGGTCACGGCACTGGCCGGATATTAAACGATTCAAACCTACAGCATGAAAGAGCTTGGAATAGACATCGAGACCTACAGCAGTTATGATCTGAAGACCTGCGGCGTGTACAAGTATGTCGAGGCGACTGATTTCACTATACTGCTGTTCGCATACAGCGTCGATCACAGTTCGGCGGTCTGCATTGATCTCGCCATGGGCGAGTCGTTGCCTCCGGAGATCCTCGACGCTCTCACAGATCCTGACGTAACCAAGACAGCATGGAACGCGGCGTTTGAGCGTGTGTGCCTGTCGAAGTTCCTGGGGCTGGACGGGCGTCTGGATCCGGCCCAGTGGCGGTGCACTATGGTACGGGCCGCGCGTCTGGGTCTGCCGCTGGCACTCGGTCAGTGTGCCGAGGTGCTGAACCTGCCGGAGGGAAAGATGGAGGAGGGCAAGGCTCTGATACGTTTCTTCTCGGTACCGGGCCGTAACGGCGTGCGTCACATGCCCGAAGCCGCTACCGGCAAATGGGATATGTTTAAACAATACTGCTGTCGGGATGTGGATGTAGAGCAGGCTCTGCTTGACAAAGTACGCCGTCTGGATGCCGCACCATTTGATGATGAACTGTATATCGCCGATCAGGAGATCAATGACCGCGGGGTGCTTATTGACCGTGAGCTCGTGGAGAACGCCGCGCGTTTCGACCGTGAGTATAAGGCCGGGTTACTGGCCGAGGCACGTGCGATCAGCGGTCTGGAGAATCCTAACAGTGCGTCACAGATCAAGCAGTGGCTCCATGAGACTACAGGCAAATCGATCGACAGTCTCAATAAGAAAAATCTCGATGACATCGAGTCCTCACTGGTGTTCTGGCCCAAGGCCCGCCGTGTCATTGCGCTGCGCAGAGAGATGGCGAAGACTTCAAACAAGAAGTATGAGGCTATGCTGCAGTGCGTGTGCTCTGACGGCCGGGTACATGGTCTGCTTCAGTTCTATGGCGCCGCGAGGACCGGCCGCTGGGCCGGCCGGCTTGTGCAGCTTCAGAACCTGCCGCAGAACCATATGACGGATCTTGATCTGGCCCGTGGTATTGTGAAGATGGGAGACATGGAGGAGTTTGAGACCGGCTACGGTGATGTTGCTATGGCACTGAGCGAGCTTATCCGCACGTCGTTCGTAGCGGCTCCGGGTCACACTTTTCATGTGTGTGATTTCTCAGCCATCGAGGCCCGTGTCATTGCATGGCTGGCCGGCGAGGATTGGGTGCTCGATGTGTTCCGCCGAGGCGGTGATATATACTGTGAGACCGCATCCAGGATGTTCGGGGTGCCGGTAGAGAAGCATGGCGCCAACTCCCATCTGAGGCAGAAAGGTAAGATCTCGGTGCTGGCACTGGGATATGGAGGCGGCGTATCGGCCCTCGAGGCCATGGGAGGATCGAAACTCGGGCTTACCACTGACGAGGAGCAGGAGACCGTGAGACTCTGGCGAAGTGCGAACCGGCGTATCGTACGTCTGTGGTCGGTGCTGGAGGATGCGGCGATAGCGGCCATCAGGACCGGACGGGTGATACGGGTCCACCGTGGTATGACAGTACAGTTCAGGTGGGGTATGCTTCTGATCACGTTGCCGTCGGGTCGTGTGATGTGTTATCCGCGGGCTACGGTGGGCATGGAATATGATGACGGATGGCGCGGTGATCATGAGATCATCGAGTATGAAGGAGTCAGCCAGACCACGCGCAAGTGGCAGAAATCGCGTACCTATGGCGGAAAGCTCACCGAGAACGTGGTGCAGGCCATAGCCCGTGATATCCTTGGTGTCGTGATCCTGCGGGCACGCAGGTCCGGCTTGCCTGTGGTATTTCATGTGCATGACGAGATCATAGTCGAAGCTCCGGAGGGTCGTACGGTTCAGGAGGTAGAGTCGCTGTTCAGCGAACCTATAACCTGGTGTGATGACCTGCCGCTGAAGGGCGCCGGTTATTCGACGCCATATTACCTCAAGGATTGATTTAACATACCGGTTATGACATACAAGTTGTTACATAAGGTAGATTTCGCCGTAAGGCTGTTGCAGTCCATTCCGCAGGATGGGGATATTGAAGTCTCATACTCCTCTGGCAAGGACAGCGAGGTCATTCTGGAACTTGCGAAGATGTCTGGCATACCTTATCGGGCAATCTATAAGAACACGTCTATTGACCCGCCAGGCACTATCGCCCACTGCAAGAGCAAAGGCGTGGAGGTGCTTGCGCCGACAATCAATTTCTTTGACTTGGTGAAGCAAGCGGGGCTGCCAACTCGTTTTCGGCGCATCTGTTGTTCATACCTGAAAGAATACAAGGTATGCGACCGTGCCGTGCAAGGTATTCGTAGGAGCGAAAGCGTCAAGAGAGCCAATCGTTACCATGAGCCGGAGGTATGCCGAACTTATCCCAAAGGGCAAAAGGCGCGTATCTATCTACCAATACTTGAATGGACTGACGATGATGTTGCGGAGTTCATTGCAGAGCGCGGTATCAAGTGTCATCCGCTCTATTATGATGAGAAGGGAAACTTTCACGTTGAAAGACGGCTCGGCTGTATTGGTTGCCCATTGCGTAGCGATAACGGGAAATCAGACTTTGTGAAATATCCCAAGTTTCTGAAAAGGCTGATAGCTTCCACTCAGATTTTCATTGACACGCACCCCGCCGCAAAGACAGCAGAGGATTACAGCAACGCATACAATCGTGTATTCCGAGCCTTATTTTGCGACTCAACCGAGCAATACAAGTCATTGGTCAGCGGCGGTATGTTCCCCGAAACGGCTATTGACGCAAAGGCGTTCATGGAGGATTATTTCAAGATTGATTTAACACTTTAACCCGCGCACCGGCGCATAAAAATTAACAGAAATGAGCAAAGAACTAAAAGTGGGCATGCGTGTGATACTCCACGCCGAAATTCCGGAAGATGCTGACTTGGAAGGGAAACAAGGATTTATTTCCTCAATATGCGGCAATTTTGCAACTGTAACGCGAAGCTCTGCGCCATTCTCGGTTTACTGGCCTGCAAAGTTGCTTACTCCATACGAGCCTCCGCAACCCTCCGACTCCGACCTCCGCATATCGGTGGCGAAGCTTAGGGAGGTGCTGGAAAATAGAATACCTCCTTATAGCGACCCGAAATATGTTGTAGCGGAAGTTGACCAAATAATTAACAAGATAAAACCAGAATTATGAGCAAGACAATCGAAGAAGCGGCAAAAATTAAAGTATATAAGCATCTCGAAAAAATGTTTGGTTTTGTGGCCTTAACCAATGCCGGGGCCCAGAATATGATAAAAAGAACCAGTCTGTTCTATGCGATAGATGTAGAGAAAATTGCGGTTGAAGTAGCTGACTTCGCTCTATCGCGCCAATGGCGCAGCGTGGAGGACGAGCTACCGGAAGATGATACCCTTGTAGCGGTTCACTCCCCAAATGGCAGGGTTGAAATCCTGCACTACTATGACGATGTGTTCCAAGACGAGTTGAAGCAAGCGCACTGCGTAGATTATTGGATGCCTATACCAAAAATCTCCTCACTTAACCCCGAACAATGATAGCGGCATTTAGAATCTATAAAAATATCGCTTTTTCTGACGCGGTGTGTATAATTTGGACTTTCGGCATACATCCATGAGCGCTTTCATATCATCCATTTTGAGCCGATCTATAAGTGCGGCTGTTCCATTGGATAACTGTTCTTCGATAGCAGATAGCGGAATTTCTTCCAGATTGGCGCCGTTGACAAACGAATCGTGCTTCAGGAACCGGTATTCGGACGGGCGCAGAATGTATTGCAATTCCATGATTCCCGGCTTATCTTCAATATGTTTGTTTACGATTGAATTGATAAAGAAGAATCCGACAACACAATCGTCTACAATGTTTAGGATAACAAAGAACTTGCCATGTCCGATATCTTCCAAGTTGTATGAATGGAGTATGTCTCCTCGTTTAACGGACATTGTTGCAAAGAGTGTAATGGGTATTGAAAGTATCCGCTACATAATCAATATAGCCTTCAGTACAGCCGGCTTCTCTGAGCATGTCTTTATAGGAGATCTCACGGTCTCTGCTGGTGTTGGAGTATGCTCTTCCATGAGAAAGAGCCGTAAGTTCTCCGAAAGAAAGCGCAGAGCATTTTGCAATCGATCTGTCCAGACACTCTATGTTGCTTTCAGAAAGATAATCCATGTCAGGGGCTTTCAGCGACTCTACGGTGTATCTGTTCACCATGCGCATGCAATTCTCCGCCACATCGTTTACTCCTCCGAAATAACTGTCACCACGAAGATATTTAAACAGATCATATATTTTGGATGGCACCGGTCCGTTTTTCATTGCAATATAGACATCTCCGGTGATCAGCTTGCCCCATTCGGCAAGGTGTGCCATATCGGCGAAAAACAGGATCTTGGAAACTCCGTGAATGTCATATCTGCCTCCAAGTTTCTGGAGGATATAAAGAATGGCATTGATCGTGGTTCCTTTATCAAAAATTGCTTTCATCATATCCTATTTAAAAAATGCATGCAAGAGAATCCATACCCCGGTCTTCAGCAAAAGACTGATATATATAATTAAACAACAAAGATAGCAAACAAATGACAGCAAGAGCAAACTATGGATAAAATAATTAACAGTTTTAACACTTGACAACCCTGAACAAGGTATCAGTTTATACCTCATACCCTAAAATAATATGTGAATCAGTCTCTAAAAATTTAAAATTATGTCAGCCCTTCAAGCAATAAAGAATTATCTCGACAACAGAGCGGCCTGTGATCCGCAGTTCGCCGTCGCGTACGCCAGACCCGGCAAAAGCATTAACGAGTGTCTCAGGTACATAACGAGCGAAGCCCGTAAACTGGGAGGCGACGCGGTAGTCATGACCGACGAACAGGTCTATGGCCTCGCTGTACACTACTATGACGAGGAGAATGTCAAGGTACCAAAGCACACCCCGAAGTGCAAGGTCATGTGCTCGGCCGATAAGAGTAAAAAGTCGGAAAACAGAGCCGCTCCTGCGAAGTCCAAGAAACAAACGGCACAACCGCAACAGGCCTATATGTCATCACTTTTTGATTTCGACGAATTATGAAGCCCAAGACAAAACTACAGACCCGGTGCCTCGAACTTGCGGCAAAACTGCCTCCGATAACCAGGACTCAGAGAAACTATGCCATTGGCAAAATGTTCAGGCCACTGGCCATTTACTCGATACGCAAGCGTGAAGTGAAGTGTTTGAATTGCGGCTATGTGATGCCTTTGGAAAAATCCTATATCGAAGCTTGCGTCGAGATCGACTGTTACGACTGCTTTCAGTGCGACCGCAGCATGCCGATGAAGCCTCTGAGCGAAGCCCGACATTATTATGAGGAACGGGGACTCTTCTCGATCATCACCACAAAAGAGGATCTGCAGGTCATAAGGACTTTCAACGTCCGGCGTATCAATGTACCGCGAAATCAGCCCACAGAGTTCACCGTCGACGAGGTGTATCAGACGTGGATAACTATCAACAGCCGCGAGGTGATCACCGGTCGTCCGATTATATATTCTCCGTTTTTTCTTGGCTGGCATACTGATCGGCCCATGGATATACGCAGACATAACGGAAATACCACCGGAGCATATATCAGGGATGATATCTATGATCACACCGGCCATCTGTTCTATAAAAGAACAAAGGTCTTACCGATCCTGAAGCGCAACGGCTGGACCAGCCGTCTGTTGCGGTACTCCGGCAATGTTTCCATGGCTGTTGCCATGCGTTACCTGCTGACTGTGCCCACCGCAGAAATGCTTGTGAAAACCGGACAATATGATCTGTTCCGATATATGCTGTCGCGTGAGCTTCGGGATATCCCCATGCTGCACGCCGTACACATAGCCAACCGCAACGGCTATGTGGTCGAAGACGCAGATATCTGGCTCGACATGCTTCAGATGGCGGAAGAGCTGGGCATGGACACCCATAATCCAAAAGTAGTGTGTCCTACTGACTACATCAAGGTCCACAACCAGATCCAGGCGAGAATCGAACGCAAGAGAGCCAAAAAGGACCTTGAGAAGAAGCTCAGACAGATATTGAAATATGAAGGCCGGTACAAGAAGCAGAAATCGAAATACTTCGGCCTGTGTTTCGAGTCGGACAATATCACCATCAGGCCCATCAGGTCGGTGCAGGGTATATTTGAGGAAGGCTCGGCCATGCATCACTGTGTGTTCACCTCCAGATATTACGAGAAGCCGGACAGCCTCATACTGTCGGCCAGGGATAAGAACGGTCTGCGGGTCGAGACCATCGAATTGTCGCTGACCACGTTCAAGGTACTGCAGTCACGTGGCAAGTTCAACAGCACCACGCCATACCATTATGAGATTATCAACCTTGTAAACTCAAATATCAATCAGGTAAAACAATGTGCTGCCAAAAACTGAACATATTCATCAATGAGAGTTTCGCCCGATGCGACTGGGGAAATCCGGACATGAGGGACGATCTGCGGATAAAGCACGAGACGCTCGCCGCCTCCGGAGACTGCCAGTTCAACCGTCGATGTGGTGAGCGGGCACGGTGCCCGCTCGGCCGCCAGGTTCTCGTATCACCTGCTATCCATAGCCCCGACGATTTCCAGAATATCCTGATAAGGCAACGTCGGGAAAGGAAAGATAACACCGGAGAAAACGTTGACTCAGAATAATAGAGTACACCATATGAAATCGAATATAGAAAAAATAACCCTGCAGTACGATCTCGAGGCCGATATCGCCACGGCCCCGAGCCGTCTGTCAAAAAAGTGGCACAACAGAACGTGGAAGTGGAGCGAACTGGTCGGGCGGTGTGCGGTCACGACCCGTTCACACGAGACGATGGCCGAATACCTGAAGATGTCCCGCGACGAGCAGAGCGGCGTCAAGGATGTGGGAGGCTTTGTCGGCGGATATCTGTCCAACGGCACCCGTAAGACAGCCAATGTGCTGTACCGCACACTTGTTACCCTTGATATTGACTACGGTACTCCGGATGTATGGGACGACTTCACATTGAATTACTGTAACGCGGCGCTGATCTACAGCACCCACAAGCACACACCGGATAAACCGCGTCTGCGTCTGGTGCTTCCGGCCAGCAGGCCGATGACCCCTGTCGAGTACGAACCTGTGTGCCGTTACTGGACGTCTCGTATAGGTATAGAACTGTTTGATCATACCACATACCAGTTGCCGCGACTGTTCTACTGGCCATCAACCAGCAGTGACGGAGAGTATCTGTTCGACTTTCAGGACGGTCCGCCGTTTGATGTCGACGAGATCCTGGCCACATACCGGGACTACCGGGATGTCAGCTCATGGCCGGTGTCGGGCCGGGAGAGCGATGTGGTGGCCCATGAGATACGCAAGGCCGGCGATCCGCTGGAGAAACCCGGACTGATCGGAGCATTCTGCCGCACTTACACCATCGAGGATGTCATAGAGACACTGTTGCCGGATGTATATGAGAAAACTACGACCGAGGGGCGCTATACCTATGCCAAAGGCTCGGTTGCCGGAGGTTGTGTGACATATGATGGTAAGTTCGCATATAGTCATCACGAGACTGATCCCGCCGGAGGACGGCTGTGTAATGCTTTCGATCTGGTCAGGATCCATAAGTTCGGTCTGCAGGACGAGGGATCAAAGGTGACCGATCCGTCCCGTCTGCCGTCGTTCGCACTTATGCAGGACTATGCCGGCGCAGATAAAAATGTGCGCGCGCTACTTACCCGTGAACGTCTGTCTGATGCCAACAGGGACTTCGCGGATATCGATGTCTCCGCCGATGGCGATAAGCGGCCTGATGACTCAGTCTCCGATTCAGACTGGATGGCCGGTCTTGAATATGACCGTCGCGGTGTGATGAAGAGCACGATAAACAACATTGTGGCCGTCATCGAGAATGATCCGGACCTGAAAGACCACCTTTACCTGAATCTGCTGAGCAACAGTATATCGGTTGAGAACGGTCTGCCGTGGAACCCCGACGCCACCTCGTGGTGCAACCGTGACGACGCGAACCTCCGCGGGTGGCTTGAGCGTAGCTATGATATCCAGGGCAAGGATAAGATAAAGGACGCTCTGGACATGGTGCTGACCAAGCACCAGCGGCACCCGATACGTGATTATTTCAAGAGGCTGGTATGGGACGGGGTGCCAAGGCTTGAGAGGCTCATCTGTGACTATGCAGGGGCGGAGGACAACGAGCTTACAAGAGCCATAACCCGCATTCACTTCACGGCGGCTGTGGCGCGTATCATGGAACCCGGGTGCAAGTATGATTACTGTCTGATACTCGCGGGCCCTCAGGGCGTCGGCAAATCGTCGCTCATACGCATCATGGGTGGTGAGTACTATAAGGATGGGCTGACGTCAATGGAGGGCAAGGAGGGATCGGAGCAGGTGGTCGGCTCACATCTCATTGAGATCGGTGAGCTTGACGGCATGAAACGAAGCGAGGTGACATCAGTGAAGCAGTTCATATCAAATCAGGTCGACGAGTTCCGGCCGGCTTATGGCACACGTAAGGAGAAGTACCCGAGGCAGTGCGTGTTTTTCGGGACCACCAATGAGCAGATGTTTCTAAAAGACGAGACCGGTAACAGGCGTTTCCCTGTGATCACAATCAATCCTGAGTTACGCAGGCACGGTGACTTCTGGTTTGATGAACTGCAGGCCAACCGTGATCAGCTGTGGGCCGAGGCCGTCGAGTGCTGGAGGCGGGGTGACCGTCTGTATCTGCCGAAGAATCTGGAGAGTGCCATGCAGGACCGACAGGAGGATTTTACCGATGATGACAGCGAGATGGAGGGTCTTCTGTCATCGTATCTTGATACCTTGCTTCCGTCGGACTGGGATACAAGGAACGCAAGATCACGCAAGGCATATATATCTGATCCGGACCTTCTGGAGGCCGAGGGCGTCATGCGTCGCGACAAGGTGTGTCCCCTGGAGTTTATCAGCGAGAGACTGGGCGGCAGTTCACGTGACAAGGACTACAAGTATCTGTCGGTTCGTGTGGGTAAACTGTTGCGGCGTCTCGGCTGGGAGGGTCCGGTGATATCACGGCATGCCGAGGCTGTCTACGGCTTGCAGAAGAGCTATCGGCGTCCGTCTCTGACCGGAAAATTTACCGATAATTTGTAAACCATGTTTTTGTAAACCATGCTGTGTAAACCGTAAAAAAGGAGGTTTCAGGAGTGAAAAATCGGGAAAAAGGACAGAAAATGCAGATTTTAATATAGACAGTGAGATTCATGTAAACCATAAAAAAGACACTTGGTTTACAAAACATGGTTTACACTTAAAACGCTGATTTAATTGCAGATATAAGTAATGTAAACCGTAAACCATAAAAAAGTAGTAAACTATTATACATATGTTACATTATAATTTATTTTCTTTTATTTGCGCACCTAACTCAAATACGCCGACATGTTACGCGCGCACGCGAGGTTTACAAACCAATAAAACGGCATTGGAGAACCTGACGCATCATGCCGAGGTGTCGGAGAAAGAGATCGAGAAATATCTCGTGAAACGTGCCGGTGAACATGGCTGGCCATGTCTCAAATATTCCAACCCGAACATGGTCGGTTACCCGGACAGGCTCATCGTGTTGCCCGACGGTCAGGTGGCCTGGGTGGAGGTTAAGAGCCGTGACAAAAAACCGCGCAAGATTCAACGTGTGCGTCATGACCGGTTGAGAGAGATGGGGCACGTGGTGTGGGTGATCGACAGTCGTAGCGGAGTGGATGATCTGTTTAAATTTCTGGAGCTATGATATACCGTCCGTACGATTACCAGATACGTGCCACACAGTTTGTACGTGAGCATCCGTACTGCGGTCTTCTGCTTGACATGGGTCTCGGCAAGAGTGTGATCACTCTGACCGCGATTCAGGAGATGATCGAGGACTGCGAAATAAGCCGTATTCTGGTCGTCGCACCCAAGAAGGTAGCCGAGAGTACCTGGACGGCCGAAGCGTCGAAATGGGAGCATCTGGAGGGCCTGAGAGTGGCAAAAGTTATGGGCACGGAGAAACAGCGCAGGTTGGCTCTCGCCAAAGAGGCCGATATCTACGTGATAGGCCGTGACAATTTCGTGTGGCTCGTCGGTCAGTATGGCGGACGTCTGCCGTTTGATGTTATGGTCATAGACGAGCTCACGAGTTTCAAGAATTCAAAGTCACAACGGTTCAAGGCTATGCGCATAGCGCGCCCGAGTGTGTCGCGCGTGATAGGTCTCACCGGAACACCGGCGCCTAACGGTCTGATCGATCTATGGGGACAGGTGTATTGTCTCGATATGGGCGAGCGTCTGGGCAAGAGTTTGACTAAGTATAGAGAAAAATATTTCACGACGCATAAGTGGAACAATATCGTAGTGCGGTGCGATGTCCGCGACGGATGTGACAGGACGATCCGTGACAGCATATCCGACATATGCCTGAGCATGCAGGCCAAGGACTATCTGCAATTGCCGGAGATTATGATAAACACAGTGAGGGTGGAGCTGCCACCGGCCGTCAGGGAGGCATACACGAAGTTTGAACGTGAGAAGGTTCTTGACTTCAGTGCGGACCATGACGGGGAATCATCCAATATCCTGGCAAATTCGGCGGCAGGTCTCATGAACAAGCTGGCACAGTTCTCCAATGGCGCCGTGTATGACGATGACCGCAATGTCCATGAGGTGCATAGCGAGAAGGTGGACAGGCTGGCTGAGATAGTGGAGGCGGCAAATGGAGAGAGTGTTCTGGTGTTCTATCAGTTCAAGCACGATATACCAAGGATCCAATCCCGTCTCAAGGGTTATAAGGTTATTGTGTATGAGGGTGACAGACAGTTGCGGGACTGGAATGAGGGGAAGATCGATGTGCTGCTGGCTCATCCGGCATCGACAGCCTATGGTCTGAACATGCAGCAGGGCGGACATTACATCGTATGGTTCGGCACAGGATGGGATCTGGAACTATATCAGCAGGCCAATGCCCGTCTGCACAGACAGGGCCAACAGAAGCCTGTGATAGTCTACGAGCTCGTGGGTGCCGGTACGGTTGACGAGCGTGCGAGCAGTGCGATCAGGGAGAAGAAGAATAAACAGCAGAGCCTTCTCGACAGTCTGAAGGATCTGATAAACAAATACAGGAATGGATAAAGATTACGAGATGCTGAAGACCGAACCCCGATGGTGGAGGCTTAGACGGGAAACTCTCGGACTGCACCGGTACTGCGAACGATGCGGCAGGAATCTATCGTCGGTGGTTCGCCACAAAATACCGGTATCAAGCGGTTATAACTACAACGACAAAAAGAGACTCATGTATGATCGCGGAAACCTCGAGGCTGTGTGTCGTGAATGTATGGACAGGATAATGTCGGGACATGGCAGATAATTCCACTGGAAATTTTTAACTTTGCGGAGATAATGGAATTATGGCGAAGGGAAAGATCTACAGAGAACTTATCAATACCAAGCGGTGGCGTAAGCTCAGAGCCTCCAAGCTCTCGGGCCAGCCACTGTGTGAGAGATGCCAGCAGGCCGGATATGTGACAGCGGCCACCGAGGTCCATCACCGTAGACCTGTGGAGTGGGTCAAGGGGTTGCAGGCGCAGTCGCAACGTATGTTCGATATGTCCAATCTTGAGAGTCTGTGTCATCAGTGCCATGTAGAGGCACATAAGGCATTAGGAAGTCATAACGCAAAGACAATCAGAGAGAAAAGAGAGAATAGGAGGGAGGAAATAGTTCGAAAATTATACGGAGAAGAGTGACCCCCGGGGGGCCATTTTTGAAAAAAGGGGCCCCTAAGGAAACCCGCAACGCCCACACATGTTTGTGCGTGAGGCGATTTTCGAAATTAAGCAAAAAGGGAAATTTGACTAAGATATGGCTAAAAAAGTAAGTGAATACAAAAAGGACATTGTCAAGGCGTTGAAAGCCGCCGGCAAGTACAGCGGGAGTCTTGCTCCGCAGATCGACTCACTGGCCGGAGCGTTACGGGCTCTCGGCATGGCCAACGACGACATTGACGACCTTGAGACCACGACGATCTCCACTGTCTCACGTTACGGTAACGAGACCCTGGCGCCACATCCCGTATTCAAGATCCAGAAAGATGCGCAGGACAGTGTCACCCGACAGATGAAAGCCCTTGGTCTCACCGCCACCGATCTGGCAGGCTTTGACGATGACGATCCGCTTGCCGAGCTTACCAGCAAACTCAGCAAAACCGCCCGAAAGAGCGCCAGGATCATCAGACCCGAATCATGACCGACGAGGAGATCCGGAGACTGCGTGAGGCCAAGCAGGACGTTACGGCCAGGCTTGCCGCTCTTGATATCGGGGCCTATCATCTGGAACTGGTCGACGAGAGACTGACGGAGTACACAAAGGAAGTCGCAGGCGCCCCGGAAAAACATAACCTGTTTGAGCAGCTTGCCGTCCTCAGGTTTTTCGGCCTGTGTCGCCGATACGGACTGAACGCAACACAGATCCATATGTTCAACACGTTTTACGAGTCATTGTATTTCCCAGGCAAGGAAGGTCTGAGGCGGTACAGGCTCACCCCGGTTCAGGTGTTCCAGTTCGCCAGTATATACGGGTTCTGGGACGGAGAGCGCCGTATCGTCAGAGAGGCGGTGCTCTATGTGCCCCGAAAGTTCAGCAAGACCACATCAAGTGCAGCCATAGCAGTGTATGATCTGCTGTATGGCGATGCCAACGCCGAGAGCTACACCGGCGCCAATTCCCAGGATCAGGCCAAGAAATGTTTTGACGTGATCAGAGGATGTGTGCGTAAGCTTGATCCGCGAGGTATCAGATACGTGGTAAACGAGCAGGTCATCAAAAGTCGGCGTAAGGACCGCACGTCATTCGCCCAGTGTCTTACAGCCAACGCCAGGACAAAGGATGGTCTGAACGCCTCCACCGTCATCATGGACGAGTTCTCGCAGGCACGCGACAGCCTGCTTCTCACCGTCCTCACCACATCCATGGGTGTGCGGTCGAATCCGCTGACAGTGATCATCACGACCGCCAGCGACGTATTTGACGGACCGTTCTATGACATGCTTCAAGGCTACAAACAGTTGCTTCTCGGGGACTTTGAAGACGACAGTGTGTTTGCCCACATCTTCGAGCCGGACATCGATGATCCCGAGGATAGCGAGGAAACGTGGCGTAAGGTTCATCCGCACATGGATGTCACGGTCTCGATGGAGTTCTATCGTGAAGAGTGGAAAAAGGCCCAGCGCAACGGAGCAGATGCCCGGCTGGCATTCAGGACCAAGTTGCTCAATGTCTACGCGGAGAACGAGACACACAGCTGGATCAGCGCTACGCTGGCCCGCAGTATAGCCCGACGCATGAATCTCGATACCCTCGATGGGAAACCCAACGCCATGGTGGCCATTGACCTGTCGGAGAGTCAGGACTTCAGTGCGGTAACCATAGGCTTCCACTTGCCAAGGACTCATGAGTATTATTTTCACACGGCCTATTTCTTCCCACGGGAGGCACTGCCGGGGCATCCCAGCGAGCAATTGTACCGCCGGTGGGCCGAAGCCGGTCATCTTACACTTACAGACGGTCCGGTAATAGACTATCGGGCCATAGTCGAGTATATCGTATGGCTGAGCCGCAAAGCCGGTATTCTGGGCATAGGATATGATCCATGGAAATCACGGGACGTAGTCAATATGCTGGCCACGGTAGGCGGCGAGGAGACGCTGACCCCGGTACGTCAGACCTACGGAGAGTTCACATCGGCTGTCGAGAGCTTCGAGCACGGCGTGCATACGGGCCATGTGTTCATCAACGACAATCCAATCAATTACTATTGTTTCGGCAATGCCGTCCTTGACTTTGACAAGATGGAAAACTGCAAACCGGTCAAACGTCAGGGCAATTATCGTATTGACGGGGTGATAACCATGCTGATGTGCAAGAAAATGTTTATCGATTATCTGACGTAAAAATCTGAAAAAATTTTTTTGCGTCGGCATATTTGGTTAACTTAGCGACATATTTGAAGGGGTGCAAAACAACAGCTAAATGGGAAAACTGAAGGGATTACTCAGGCGTATATACAGATCCCTTGGCGGGGTCAGCGAGGGTCCGCTGTTCCTGTTGCGTCAGGGATTCTGGCCAGGTTATGAACGTGCCGAAGAACGGAGCGCACTTACCGTGGCCACCGTCTACCGGTGCATCAAGATTCTCAGCGACAGTGTGGCCAGCCTGCCGCTGGAGTATCAGCGACTCGATGGCGATGTGTTCCGTACGGACCACCGCCATCCGCTGGCACCGCTTCTGGAGATCGAGGCCGACACGTCAGTGAGCGCGTTCGATCTCAAGCGGCGGGCTATCCAGCAGGTACTGCTTGACGGCAACGCCTATATCGTGCCGGTGTACAGTGTAGAGGATATGGCCATCACCCGTCTGGTGTTATGCAGTCGCGGCACCGTCAGGCATGACACACTGCTCGATCGGTATATCGTCAGCGATCCGGAGCAGGGATTGCAGGGAACATATGACGAGAGTGAAGTTATACATCTCAAGGGACTGACGCAGAAACCTACCGACAAGACAGGATACGGTGTGCTTGCCTTTGCGGCAAAGACTGCCGGCATAGCTGTCGCCGGAGACAAAGAGACACTACACCGTTTCTCGACGGGAGGCACCGTCAGAGGTTTTGTGACCAATGAGAAGAGCGGGGTCAATATTTTCAATGACTACCATGACGGGGAGCTGCGCAATGCCGCGACAGATCTTGACAGCAGGCTCAACAATAGCGGCGACAACATTGTGGCCCTGCCGGGCCGGGCCGATTTCAAGCAGATATCGCTGAGCTCGGCCGACATGCAGTTCCTTGAGAGCCGCAAGTTCACAGTACTGGAGATATGCCGGTTTTTCGGTGTGCACCCGTCGTTTGTCTACAGTGACACCAGTAGCAACTACAAGAGCGCGGAGCAGGCCAATGTGGCGTTTCTCAGCCATACACTCAATCCTATGCTCATAGAGATCGAAAACGAGTTCAGGCGTAAGCTCATTCCCCGCGAGTTATGGCCATACCGACGTATACAGTTCGACCGGTCGGGCCTGTATGCCTGTGATCTTGAAACCAAAGCCAAGTATGAGAGCACACTGCTGGGGATGGGGTACACCGTCAACGAACTGCGCCGCATGAATAACCGTCCGGCTGTAAACGGGGGTAACGAAGTTATGGTATCGGCAAATCTCAAGACACTGAATCAGATCAGACAAGAGGGGAATCAAGGAGGAAATTTAAATGGACAAGAAGGAAACGATGATAAGGAGACAGTGGCTTGAGGCCGACTGCTCGTTAAAACTCAGAGAACGGGAGGACGGCCAGGAGAGCCGGGAGATCGAGGGGTATGCCATACGCTTCAATGAGCTGTCGGCAGTACTGTATGACGATGGTAACGAAGAGATGCGGGAGGTCATAGACCCGTCGGCCATCACCGACGATGTACTGCGGTCGAGCGACATACGCATGACGATGTTTCATGACAGCCAGCTGTTACTCGCACGTAGCAAGAAAGGCAAAGGCACATTGACATGGGAGCGGGACGACAAGGGCGTAAAATTCATTTTTACAGCTCCGCGTACGGTCGACGGCGACAAGGCCGTGGAGCTCGTCAGATCAGGTGTCCTTGACGGGTGCAGCTTCGCCTTTACCACCCGGTATCGTGACGCCAGATGGGTGGAGAGATCAAGCGAGACCAAAGGTGGTAAAGTGAGAACCGTGTGCCGAGTGAGACGGGTAGGCGGTATCTTCGATTTCACGCTTACCGATAACCCCGCGTATCCGACCACCTCCGTCAACAGCCGCGAGCTGGCCGACATACTGAAAGAGACACATGAACCTGTGGCCAAAATAGCCGAGCAGGTAATTGAAATGAAGCGAGAAAGTGGAAAATATATAATTTAACCAAATCCGATCTATTGAAATTATGAAGAAGGGAGAAAAGAATCTCAGGGCACTGATAGAGAAGTATCAGGCTAACAGTGAGCGAATCAAAGCCATTGCCGAGACCATTGAATCTGAGGGCCGTGAGCGTAATGAAACCGAGGAACAGGAGTACCGCACATTGATGCGTGAGAACGAGGTGTTACGTATGAAAGCCGCCGCTCTGGCCGGTCCCGCCATCACCGTGGCCGGCTCGGAGGAGACCGTGGAGCGCCAGATCCTGAATGCGGTAGGCTCAGGCGCGAAGTCCATCAGCATCAGGCTGACCCGTGCCGGTGAGCTTGCCGACACTATGAAGACACCCGCAGTCGAGGGCACCGGAATCATAGCCGTAGACCAGCAGGAGATGCTCAAGCCGCTCCGTGCCGGTCTTATCTATGACCTGGTGGGCATCAGGATCATGACCGGTCTGCCCGGTAATGTTATCCGCTGGCCCAAGCATGGCAAGGCCGTGGCACAGTGGGCCAATGAGGGTGAGCGTGCCGAGGATTCAAAGATTGATTTCAGCAAACTCGAGACCGCACCCCGTCGTCTGACATGTGCTATTCCCGTCACCCGTGAGCTTCTGGAGTCGAGTGTCGGCGTCGTGGAGAGTGCGATCCGCGAGGAGATTCCCGCCGCTATCGTCGATAAGGTGAACGAAGCGATGTTCTCGACTACCGGCAAGTATCAGGCTAAAGACGGCACCGAGAAAGATCTGCCGATCAAAGGTCCGTTTGTCGGCACCAAGAACAAAGTCAACTTTGCAGGCGAGCTGCCTACCCGCAAGGAACTGCTCAGGATGAAAGCGAAGCTTGCCGCCGCAGGTATACGTCTCCAGGGCTCGGCATGGGTCATGACCGAGGCTATGAAAGCCGCTCTCGAGGATGTCAAGGTTGATGCCGGCAGTGGCCGATTCCTCTGTGAGAACGATATGATACTCGGTCTGCCCGTATTCTGCACATCCTACATCGGAGAGGAGAACATAGGCCTCGGTAACTTCAACTATCAGGCCGCCGGATTCTTCAACAGCATGGTGGTAACGGCAGATCCTTACACCCTGTTGCGTGAGAACTCCACCGATTTTGTGCTCAACACACATTTCGGCACAGCTACTCTCTATGAGGAGGCCTTCGTTCTGGGCGTGTGCAAAAAAACTGCGTAAACCGATAACTGCCCATGATCGGTATGTGTGATTGACAGGTTTAGTTAATCGTCGTCTCCGGTCCGTGACGGATCGGGACGGCATACCGAGGGCGGACACAATCAACAAAACAGAATTCTATAACTTTAAGACTATAAAAATGGAAGAAGACGTTAAATACATCAATGGCAGTGATATGTTGGTGAAAATAGCTGGCAAGGCTGTGGCAAACTGTACGAGCCACACCACCACATTCACATCAGAGACCAAAGACCGTGCGGTCAAACCAGTAGCATCTGCACCTAAGAGTGCCGGCCTGTGGAAGCGTAAGGGAGTGACCGGTCTGAGTATTTCGATCAGCGCAGAGGGTCTGCGGGCATGGAAAGAAACAGAGAACGGTCTCATGGAGATCGCGCCGGACTGGGGCAAGGGACAGAGTGTCGAGGTCGAGTGCTTCGAGCGTGAGAAAGACACCAAGCCCTACCTTAAGGGTAAGTTTGTCATTGCCAGCATGGAGAGCTCTATGCCCGCCCAGGATGATGTGACCTACTCGATCAGCCTCGAGAACGATGGCGAGCCCGAGATTTATCCCGGCAAGGAAGTTGTGGCCGCCTGATAATTGAACCAAGGAAGAGATGAAGGATCTGGTATCTCTCGAATTGGTCAAACAGGCAGTCAGGGCTGACGACTTCGACCAGGACGACGCGCTGCTGTCACATTATCGTGACACAGCCGTCGACGTGGTCGTGAGGCGTACCAACCGCAGCTTAAACGAACTGCTTGAGCTCGGCGGCGACGATCTGCCGCCGGCGCTACGGCAGGCTGTGCTGTTGCTCGTAGGACACTGGTACAACCAGCGCGAGGATGCAACAATAGGACAGATGAACTCCATACCGATGGGCTTCGAGGCCCTGGTGAGACCTTACCAGAAACTGACATGAAAGCCGGGAGAATGAAATACAGGCTGAAGGTCGAGCGTCCTGAGATTGTCATTGATGAGTTCAAGGCAGAGACTACCCGGTGGATCCCTGGTAAAACCATCTGGGCCGAACGCGTCAGGAACGTCGGCCGTAGGCGTGAGGAAGCCGGTGAGCTCTTCCCCGACCACAGCGTGGAGTACAATGTGAGGATACAGCATGACGTTCAGGAGAACTGGCGTGTGGAGGAGATCGGAGGGCACCGGTACGTGGTGGTGGCCACCGTTCCCAACGCCGACCGCGGCATGCTCACCCTTGTTTGCGAACGTCTTAACGAATAAAGCTATGCCTACCAAAGTCTATAGTAATGAAGTCGGGATGTTCGTCAAAGACCTCGAGAGTATAACGGGACGCATACTGACGGGTATGACTGGGGAAGATAGAGGCAAGACACTCTATTTCGCCATGAAGAGAGTCATGAGCAAGGTGGCAAAAAAGGTGCGAAAGCAGGTGGTGGCGTCGGACCTCGATGTAACTGCGGCACAGGTCAGGGATGCTGTGTGGAGTTATGCCAACGGTGTCTCGGGAATAGCCGGAGTCAAGGTGAAACCGGGGCGCGGCAGAAATAAAAAAAAGGGGCAAGTGCCTATCAAACGAGTACCGGGATGGCGGTTGCCTATACTCATGTGGGCCTATGACGGCACCCAGGCCCGCATAACAAAGAAATTATCCAAGAAAAGTAAAGAGCCAATGTGGCGCGGTGCAATGAAACCCAATAAATATGAGTTTTTGAAAAATAGGGAGAGCCTTGAGGCTGAGGCCGCGGCGAATCTGCCTAAAGAGGTCAACAACCTCGTAGACAAATGGGTAGAAAAGCAATTACAAAAGATATGAAATCATCACTCAGCGCCGGCATAATAGTCGGTAAAATACTCGATGAGAAAATCGTCAGAGCAGGGATGGCCACAAAGGTGTTCCCGGTTGTGATCCAGCAGGCGACCCTCCCGTATCTGTGCTACTTGCGTACCGGTTTTGTACCCCGTTCCACCAAAGAAAGTACCGGATCAGATACCGTGGTGATCGGGGTAGAGTGCTATACCGCCGGATATGCCGAGGGCGTGAGACTTGCAGAGGCTGTGCGCGAGGCTCTTGATCATAAGTCGGCCAGATATGACGGACTCGATATGCGTAGCTGTACATTGACCAAATCAACGGAGTCATACGCCGACGATGCGTATGTCCAGACACTGATATTTAACATTAAAATTTAAACGTTATGAACACAAAACCTACAATCAGCATCGACGGCAAGGAGTATCCGTGCCAGCGTACCATGGGTGCGACATTTGACTTTAAAGACATAACCGGCAAGGATGTGTCTAAAATGGATCCGGAGGATGTCACCGAGAGTCTCACGTTTATGTGGGCCACCATCAGGTCGGCATGTAAGCGCGCCGGTAAAGAGTTTCCCTATGCCACTCCGCGGGATATGGCCGTGGCGATCACCGAGGCCGAGGTCGTGGAGTTCGGACGTCTGATGGCCGATCAGGATTCGGGCGATGACAAAAAAAAACTGAAGACGAAGACTCCGGCCAGGCCACAACCGA
Organism: uncultured Muribaculaceae bacterium; assembly: GCA_910584665.1. GTDB lineage: Bacteria > Bacteroidota > Bacteroidia > Bacteroidales > Muribaculaceae > JAAVFS01. Next base: position 23,752 of record CAJUBL010000016.1, read on the forward strand.
ACAGATAATCGGGATGGCTCTGGGGCGCATGGGTATGCGCCTGGATGATCTCAGACGGCTCACGGTCGAGGAGTTCGAGGAAGTGGTAAGACAGTGGATGGAACGGGAGGAAACAAAATACCGTGACGAGTGGGAACGTATGAGACTGCTGGCAACTATCGGTGTCATGCCCCACACTAAGAAGCATATCACCCCTCACGGACTGTTGCCGTTGCCATGGGACACCAAGCGGAGCCGGGCACCCAAAAAGCAAGTGCCGGCGATTGACAGGGAGTCACAACGCCGGCGCTTTGAATATCGTATGAAAAACTCGTAAGAGTGTTAAGGCTTGAACATTCGGTTTGGTGGCAATGGATCATTGAAGACAGATCGCACAACAACTATGACCCCCAGAATAATAAATATTACGGTCAAACCAACCCTGATATCCATGGATGTGATTTTTAAGAGTAGCATAGTCTTGAATTTTATGTTGCAATGATAGCAAATAAATCAAAGCAAACCAAATATATTTGACGGATTTAACAAAAAAGGGGGAATTATGGCCAATAAGGATATAAGTATAAAGCTGAATTTTGACAGCAACGGTCAGGTCGTCATGGGTAAGTTGACTGTGTCAGCGAAAGATTTGCAGAAAGATATTAATCAGACGAACCGTCGACATCATCGAAATAAGATGAACCGTCAACGTAATCGTCAGAACATTTGCCACAATTAGATAAGCCATGAAGCAGACCTATAACAAAAAGAACGATGAAAATTATATTGATCCACGTCCAAACATTCCATAATGTGATTTTTAGGAGTAACATGGTAGTAAATTTTTTATTGCAATGATAGCAAATAAATCAAAGCAAACCAAATATATTTGACGGATTTAACAAAAAAGGGGGAATTATGGCCAATAAGGATATAAGTATAAAGCTGAATTTTGACAGCAACGGTCAGGTCGTCATGGGTAAGTTGACTGTGTCAGCGAAAGACTTACAGAAAGCCGTTACGAGGGCGAACCGAAGTATTAAAGGGTCTTTTGCCGGAGTTACGGCTTCTCTTGCCAATCTGCACATGGCCTTTCAGGGGCTGACATCTTCGATACAGGGGCTGTCACAACCTTATATGGAATTTGACAAGGCGATGCGCATAGCAAATACCATGGCGGGTAAAAATGCCAAGGAGTTTGAACAACTCAAGAACCAGGTCAAGGCGCTGTCGAAAGAGGTACCGGTTGCCCGCGATGCTCTGGCCAACGGCTTATATCAGGTTATTTCGAACGGTGTGCCCGAGTCAAACTGGATAAGTTTCCTTCAGGACAGCGCAAAGGCCAGCGTGGGGGGCGTGGCCGACCTTGGTGAGGTTGTTAAAGTCACGTCGACCATTATCAAGAACTACGGACTGAGCTGGGAAGATGCGGGGCACGTGCAGGACATGATCCAGCTGACAGCAAAGAATGGCGTGACCAGCTTCGAGCAGTTAGCCCAGGCGTTGCCGAGGGTGGCGACAAATGCCGCCAAACTCGGTATATCGACCGGCGAACTGATGGCATCGTTCTCGACGCTGACCGGTGTGACCGGTAATACAAACGAGGTGGCTACCCAGATGGCAGCAGTGCTTACCGCTCTTGTTAAGCCATCGAGCGAAGCACAGAAAATGGCCAGAGCCATGGGCATGGAGTTTAACGCAGCGAGTATCAAGAGTGCCGGAGGTTTACAGAACTTCCTTGTGACCCTCAATAAGGCTGTGCAGGAATACGCAACGGCCAATAATGTACTTGCAGAAGAGGTCTATGGTAAATTGTTTGGTTCAGCAGAATCTTTGCGAGCTCTCGGAGCTTTGACAGGTCAACTGAGTGGTAAATTCAATGAGAATGTCGCGGCCATGCAGGATGCCTCCGGCACCATTGATGCCGCATTTGCAGAAATGGAAGGAAGTGCACAAAGCAGCTCTCAAATAGTGTCGAATTATATAGACAATATGATTGATTCTATAGGAAAGTATGCGGCGGCTATATATCCGGCTATTCAATATACGGCTAATCTCGGTTTAGCTTTGAATGGATTAGGGGCTATGGGTAAAGGCATAAAGTCGTTATTTACGGGAATGCCGAAGATACTTCGAAAGGCCGCATTAGGAATGCAAATGCTTGCGCTTTCATCCCGAACAGCTTCTATAGCAGTCAAAACATTGACGCTCGCCATAAAATCCTTGATGACAGTCACAGCCATAGGATTGATCATTGTAGCCATTACATCTATTGTTGACGCCTTTACGAACAGTGTCGATGAATCCGCTGAAGCTGTCAATGAGGCTAAAAAGGAATACGTGGACTGGAAAAAGTCGTTGACTGACATGTCGAGTGCTGTTGAACAGGCCTCGGCTAAAGAGTTGTCATCACTCGAGCGATTATATAAGGCGGCGACCGAAGAGACCAAGAGCCGCGAGGAAAGAATGAAGGCTGCCAACGAGCTCCAAAAGGTATATAAAGATACGTTTGGAGGCCTTAAAACCGAAGCGATTCTGGCCGGAAAAGCGGCAGATGCCTATATCAAGTTGAGAGAATCAATATTGGCCACAGCCACGGCAAGAGCTGCGCAGTCAATGATAGAAAGTAACAAAGGCCAATGGATAAAATTGGACATTGAGCGCAAGCAACTGAGTAAAGAATTGAAAGATAATGCCGAGGCAGAAAAATCGGCAACTGCTGATTATGAGAAGGCCATGGCGGAGGAACATGCTCGAGCTGAAAACGCCCGTACGTCATTCAGCTCGGCGCCATCATTACAGGTGGATCCTACGAGTGCATTTTACCGTGAAGCTGTGCCCAAATATCATGAAATAAAAGATGCGCAGGACGCTCGCAGGGCACGTTTGGCTGAAATAAATACACAACAATCAGACATAGACAAAGCCAACTCAGACTTGACACCCTATACGGAGGTTCCGGAATCCGTAAAGAAGCAATTCGGCAACTCCTTAGACGACATTTTGGATAATGATAAAAGTAAGGATAAGACACTCAAGCAACGGCTCGAGGGCCTGAAGGCCGACGCCTTGGACCGATATACAAAGGCTGAGCAGGCTGGCAATGAGGAAGTGGCCGCGAGTCAAAAGAAACTCATCGACGGGTATAATCTACAGCTAAAAAATATCGATCTCATCGAGAAAAAGGCCGAACGGCCGGCAACACTCAGTTCCCTCGAGGACATCAATGCCGAGATACAGTACCAGCAGGCACTGCGACAGCATGCCTCGGCTGACAATATAGCCGCTGTCGATGCTGAGATAGCCCGACTTGAGGAGATGCGAAAGGCCTACGAGAAGCAGACCCCCATCAAGGATATCGACCAGATAAAGACCTATGAGGAGCTTGACAGGGCACGGCAGTACTATAGCGACCGAATGCAGACAGCGAGTGCCGAGGAGCGGATTGAGATTCAAAAGATCCTCAATAAGCTACAGGAGCTTAGTGACAGCTGGGGCGAAGTACTGGCCGAAGTCAGCGCTCCCGGCGACCTATCTGCGCTCGATACACCGGCCAAGCTTGCCAAGGCAATGAGCTACTACCAGGCCAAACTCGAGAACGCCTCCGCCGAAGAGGCGTATGGGATACAGCGCACGATAGGATTGATCAAGGAGAAACAAAGCCTGATGCAACGTGGTGTCAGTCTGGCTGACATGCAGACCGAAGCCGACAGTATCAATAAATTGTCGGGCAAGGAGCAGAAAGCGAAAATCAACGACTTGGGCTATGACGGGATTAGTGACAGGATTGCAACGTTAAAGGCAATGTTAAATGACACTGAGAACCCGATGGCCGAGGCCCAGAGAGAGCAGATAGAGGATTTAATAGCGCAGTATGAACGATGGCAGTCAATAGCAGGAGATACCTATGGGAAAATTGCCAAGGGTTTGAGTCTTATGGGGCAGAGCTTCGGCTCGTTATCAGAAGTTATAGGAGGAGCTGTTGGTGCATGGCTGGACTACGCGGGAAAGCTGATGGGGTCTATTTCTCAACTGATACCGGCCATACAGGCCGTGGCGATGGCGAATGCTGTGAACTCAGCAGCGCAAACACCAGTCATCGGTTGGCTTGAGGTCGGGGCCGCAGCAATGGCTGTTATAGCCGCGTTCGCCAGCCTCCCTAAGTTCGCCGAGGGAGGTATAGCCTATGGACCCACCATGGGTCTGTTCGGTGAGTATCCCGGGGCAAGTAACAACCCCGAGGTCGTGGCACCGCTCAATAAACTGAGAACCCTTATACAGCCCGCCGGGTTTGACGGCGGACGGGTGGAGTTCGAGATAGACGGCACGAAGCTCAGAGGGGTGCTTTCGCGTGTGGAAAAACGTAGCCGACGGTCCTGAACAGTTTTTTGGACGACATTAAATTTGTAACTTAGCAGAGTAATCATTAATATATGAGGGGGACACGATACAGTGGGGAATTTGTAGGGGTCGACGGTACTGTGTGGCGCGTTGAGATACAACAGCGTGACTACACCGGCACCGTCGGAGAGCTTATATTTCCGGCCGATGAGCCGGTCACCATATCATGGGAGGAGAAAGGGAAAGAGGAGCCCGTTCAGGGTTCGATAGCGACACTGAGTATCGAGAGCCCCGGTGACCGTACATATATAGATTTATATACTCTCGAGGCCGGATATATCACGATGCGGGTATACAGGAACGGAACTCTGTACTGGTCGGGATGTCTCGACCCGGAGTTTTACGAGGAGCCGTACGAGAGGGCTGACAAATATGATGTGACGCTGACGTTTACCGACTTCGGTATTCTGGACCGCATAAAATGGGAGACGCGTGATTTTGTCTCCCTGCATGATATAGTTACCGCAGTGCTGGACCGAGCATGTATCGATACCCGATCGGCCCGTTACCAGTTGCTGTCGACCACCAGTCTTGACGGTGTTCCGCTATCTCTGTCAGATCTGACAGTCTCCGGTACTAATTTTTTTGACGAAGAGAATGAACCGAGTACGTTTCAGGAGGTTCTCGAGGCTGTTCTGCAACCATTGGCCCTGCGTATTATCCAGCGATGCGGTCAGGTATTTGTCTATGACATCAACTATCTGGCTACCCATGGCACCAATGGCCGGATAGAGTGGAGCGGTGATTCGTCCACGCTGTCGGCCGACCGCGTTGTCAACAGCTGTAAGGTGACGTTCTCGCCCTATGACAACAATACGGTGTTCGATGGAGACTTTGATGCAGACGATGTCGTGGATGACGGTACCGAACCGGTAGAGTATGGCGTCGAGGGCCCGTGGGCCGACGAGTATGTGCCCGGATTCCTTTTGCATTATGGTAACGAGGTTGCATCAGAACCTCCATATGAGATCGTGGCCCCGAGCCGGCTGGTGCGAATAGAGTCGGTGTATTCGGGCAATGACGAAGCCATGGTGCTCGTGGCCAGACGCGGTAAAACCAGGGATGACTACTGGACAGCCAGTGCCGACAAGTTTCACAGTGCATATCCATACAAAAAATTCGGGGAGCCTACAGCCGCCGATGTGGCTATCAGAACACGTCCCGCCTATATCCGACCGGACAAGGATAAGGAAAAGAATCAGGGGGCTCTGAATCTGAAAATCACAGTTAAGGCCCTTGTAGACGTACGGTTCAACCCGTATGAGAGCGCAGGATATGAAAACGAGGAAGGCAACTGGTCAAGGCTTCAGGACTGGAGCAACTTCGGCTATATCCCGGCCTCGCTGTATCTTAAGGATGCACAGGGCAATATACTGTACCATTATGATAATCGCGACCGATTATTCCAGATAAATGCAGTGGTAGGTCTGGTGACTCCGCCGCTCGATACCCATCCCAGGGGATGGGTCAGAGGCGCGCCGGAGAGACCGGATGCATTTATACTGGCCTGGTATAACAGCGGGGACCGCGCATCTGCGTCCGGCTTCGGAGGCTGGCAGACAAATCGCCATAGTATAGGTTACTATCGGGGTAAACTGCCCACTCTGTACACTAAACGAGGGGAGGGAGAGTTTATCGATCTGCCTCCGGTGCCCGGACATCTGGAACTTCACATTTTCGACAGGGTGTGGCAGCTGGACTATGGATATGCGGAGAAGGATATCTATGCAAAGTTGCGTTGGGTGGCGTTCAAAGAGCCTAAGATCGAGGTCGTAGACAAATGGGGCCGGGATCTTGAAAAAGAGGATATCGAGTATACGGGATGGATCAATCGCAACGCCACCGAGGAACTGTCTATCGGGACCACAGTGGGTACTATGAATGAATACAGTCCTACAGCACGCGGTGTGCTTCTTCGGACAACCGATCTGTCGCAGATCGGTAAGCTGGCGCGGGCCGGGGTGACAGACTGTGCCGAGCGGCTTCTGATAGCTACTGTATACAGTCAGTATGCACGTCGCCACACAGTGCTCTCGGGAGAGTGTTTTATCATGGCCGATATAGGTATACCTGTGGTTACGGAAGATAACCAGCGCCGTGGGGAGGTGTTCATGCTGGCCGGCGAGACTCAGGATCTTATAGCAGGCACCAGTGACTGTACCTGGGTGGAGGCCCTCGAAGACAATTGGCAAGGACTTGAAATTGAATAGACGTATGGCTAAGCAAATATTCAATACGACAACGAGACGGGTCACGGCGACCCCTCGGTCAAAACGGCTCCGGGCCGGCGGCCACGGTGCGTCGGCCGGCGTAGGCATGTCGGCCGGTCAGACTGCCGGATATATTGATGTGCCGGAAGACAGGGGCAAAAAATACGTGCACATGAAGTTCAGTGACGTCGAGAATCCGTCGACAGAGGATGATCTTCTTGATACTCCGTCCACTTATGTAGGAGTGTATATTGACAATGATCCTGTGTCATCGACCGATCCGACACGTTACCAGTGGCTTAGATTCCAGGGAGAGCAGGGAGAGAAAGGAGAGCCGGGTAAAGAAGGCACCGATGGTCGCGACGGCCTTATGGTGTATCCGGCCGGAGAGTATGATATGGACACCACTTACAGCTCTGAGGGGGAGACAACTCCCGTCGTGATGTTCAAAGGGGAATACTATATGCTCCGTTCCGGAAAAACATATTATGGCCGTGAAGATCCCTATGGTACAGAGACTCCGGCTGACGACGTCGGAAGTTATGGCGATGATTCACGCTGGATAAAGGTTGACAGGTTCAACAGCATCTTTGCTGATATTGTCATGGTCGATTTTGCCAAATTGGGGAGCGCGGTCTTTTACGGGGACTGGATGATAAGTCAGCACGGTATTCGTGACGGGGCCGAAAGCTCTGAGTACCAATACTTCAAGGATGGAACTTTTGCGCCTAATTTTGCCGTGAATTTCAAGACAGGAGAGACGCGTATTGGTTCTGGTAAAGCAGTGATTGTGATCAAAAATGGCAAAGTCACATGCCACAAGATGGAGTCGACCGAAGCTATGATAACCAGCGGCAAGATAGCAGGATTCAATATCGATAGAGATTTTCTTACGAATGAGGGTATGAACAATGACGCGACCATTATAATGCAGAATGTACCTGACGGGACATATGCGGGTATCGGTCCGGGGGTGTTGCCGCCGTCGAACGGTGAGACTGCAGTGGCGCGTTTTGAGAATACGCCGCCTGAGCATTTAGACCCATTTGAAGCCCCATTGTATGGCATACAGGTAAAGGCGAGCGGTCGGGCGGAAAATATCGCGTTGAGCATCGGTAGTGGTTTCGTGGAGGGTATGGCTATGCGCAATACTATTATAGATCCACTCATCCGGTCGTGGCAGCTGAAGCACAGGGATTATAATGTTATAGCACTCAATACAGACACGTGTGACGTGACGCTTCCGGAGATGGGACCGGCTGATGACGGGCATGTGATACGTATCAAGCGCCTGGGGGCGGGACTGGTGAGAGTCTATGCGCGGGCCAATTATACCATTCAGAATGCCGAAGCCTATCTGTCTGTTCCTCCGATCATCGTCGGAGCGAATGAACATGTATTGCCGGGCTGGCCGCTGAATGTAGAATCAGCGGGCGACTCAATGGAGCTGGTATGGGTAAGGGATATTGCGCGTACTATAGACGGCACAAAGTATTACGGGGCCTGGGTGCAATACAAGATGCCGAGAGACTGGTGATGATCTGTAACTGGAATTTGAAACTATGGATATAAGGAGAATAAACTACAAATCGGATTTTGATTTCATACTGAAGCTGAAAGCCAGGTGCGGCAAGAATGATCCCGAAGCTGACGGGGACGGCTACAGGGAGGTGCCGTTTCCCGACTACGACTTCGTGGTGAAGCTGTATACCGCCAACAAGGCTAACGCATACACAGCCTCGTGCATAGGCGGTAAATGCACCAACTGCTTCAATGACAACGGGCGCATCCATATCGTGGTCAACTCGCCGCGCATGGGCCTCGGACAGCTCAACGCCGAACTGCTGACTATGCATCCCAACAGTATATACCCCGACGGTACGCAGGACATCTACGACCCTCAGCCACTCGGCATCGAGCTTGTGTCGGGCGCGGGCGATTGCCCTACTACTGCCGAGGTGGAGTTACTGCTTCCCTACATCAAGGGTGAGAAAGGAGATAAAGGAGATGTCGGTCCGCAAGGTCCTGAAGGCAATAAAGGAGAACAGGGCGCACAAGGGCCGCAAGGTATGCGCGGACCCAAGGGCGACAAAGGAGACAAACTGACCTATGCCGACCTGAGCGAGGCCGATAAGGCAGACCTGGCCCCGATTATCGCCGAGCCTACGGAAAAGGTCTTGGAGGATATAGAGCCGAATATTGTAACCGACGCACTGCGTAAGACCGAGCAGGCGCTGACGGATGCGGAGCGGACACAGGTAATGAAAAATCTGGGCAACCCCGATTTCAGAACATTTGTGGATTTATTCAATGAAGCGGCGAGAGTCGGATATTATGTCTTCGGTAAATATGACCCCGACAACGCGCCTGACCCGGAGCATCCGTTTATGCTTAACCGTATATGGCTGACGTGTAAGGAGGCATTGGAAACATGCATCGCGGGATCAGTGATCAACTATCCCAACAATTTTTATCAGGACAGTCAGATACGCACAAATCTGCCGAGACGCTATGCGAACTACGCGATGGGTTACATATCGACATTCGCAAATAGTAAAAAGCTTGAAGTTGCGAGCTGTCAGTCAGCTTCTCTGATAAGTAGAACTTTTTTGAATTGTGAAAACCTGAGAATTATCGGTGCACCGGATGCGGCTTTATATTCTATTAATTACGAGCCATCAGAGACTTTCACACATTGCTTTAAGCTGGAGGAGGTTTATGGTATAATAAGACATTCCCGTTCGTTCTCAGTGGCTGACAGTCCGTTACTTTCTCTGAATAACTTCCGGAGATGGATTGCAACGGCATCGAATGACAATGCGATCGTGATAACAGTACATCCGGACGTATATTCCAGGCTCACCGACGAGAGCAATGCCGCGTGGCACCAGGTGATGCTTGACGCCGCCGGAAAAAAGATAACATTCGCAACCGTATAGCTATGGCAAAGATAGAAACACTCAGAGACCGCATAAGCGGCACGACGGTTTACCCGATAACATCGTCCGAGGCCGTGATAGACCCGCAGGGCCGAGACCTTGAAACGAGGTTTGCCGCCGAGCGCAGCCGGACAGACAGCGATCTTAAAAACTATGCCCTAAAGCAGGAGGTGGCGGACGGACTCGCAACCAAACAGGACGCGCTGGCCGTCACCGAAGACCTGAGCCTTAATGAAAATGTGATGGGGCTGTCAAAAAAAGGCAGGTTGGCAGAACTTATCAGACGTTGGAATGAGGCATGGTGGCTAAATCCGCGCCTCCCTAAGACCCGGTTCGGACAATATAACGAGCAGACAAAATTCTTCGAGGGAAACGGAGTCCTTGATATTACCGAGGCTCAGGCCCGGAGAATCCTGGAAATCGGGTGGATCGTACCGGGATATCGAAATGCCAAGGGCTATCCACGGACAGCATACGGTGTGCCTACAGTGTTGCCTATAGTAGGATTCCTGGATATAAATCTGAATGACGTCCTGCCGATGGGCACAGATTTAAAAACCGTAAGGATAGTTGATTATTATATGGTCAACAACGGCGCTGATCCGGAGACAAGCGCGACAGTGGTATATGATTCGAGATCTTTCCTTACGTATGTCGTATATATAAGGGATATACAGGGACTATTGGATCTCCGTAGTGATCAGGCGCCGGAGCATTTCCAGGGTTCTTTCGTTTACGGTAATCTGGAGACGCTGTGGATAAAGAATATGATTAAAGATATAGATCTGCACGCGCACCGTAATTTCAGCTCTGAGTGCGTGGCCTATATGGTGGAGAATGCGGCCAACAAATCTCCCGTAACAATAACTCTGCATCCTCAGGCATATGCCCGTATTACGGATGACATCTTTGCCATGGCGGCGGAGAAAGATATAACGATAGCAACAATCAGTTCATAATCAAAAAATCAGAATCATGACAGTCACAGAGAAATCAGACGGACTGGTGGAGATATCCACCGACAATGACCACATCCTGCACCGCAGAGATGACAGAAACTATGATGAGATACGCAGGGCGACGATACCGGCAGACGCCGTGGACCAGTGGGAAGAGGTATCCGTGGCGGACGTACCTCCGTACACCGATGCCGAGTATAACGAGAAAGTGGCGGAACTGATCCGTAAACGCTATTCCGCCGACGATGAGTTTGCCCTTATCAACAACGTGATGGCCGGAGTGACAGAGAAACGACAGGCCGAGTACGCCGCTTATCAGGAGTACCGGGATGAGTGCAAGCGCAGGGCCAGGGAGGAACTGAGCAATGGAGCTGTCTGACACACTGACCATAATAGGCGGCATAGGCGGCATGCAGGGCTTTATAGAACTGGTGAAGTGGTGGCGTGGCCGCAAGGTTCAGGACCGTCAGGACATGGCTGTTGTTGTGGCGGCAGAGACCGAGAACTACCGCAGACAGATAGACTGGTATGAGAAGCGGCTGGCCGAGCGTGACATGAAGGTGGACAGTCTGTATACCGAACTGCGCTCGGAACAGACAGCACGCCAGGAAACCATACACAAGCTCCACGAGGCGGAGCTGAAGCTCACCGAGGCCGAGATCAGAAAATGCATCAAACGAGGCTGTGGCGACCGTATTCCGCCCAGCGATTATTAACAGTAAGAAGAATGGGATCATGAAAACAAGCGAGACAGCAAAGCAGAAAATCAGGGAATATGAGGGACTGAGACTCAAAGCCTATAAGTGCCCGGCCGGAGTTCTGACCATAGGCTACGGACACACCGGAGATGATGTGAAGCCCGGCATGTCGATAACACAGGCCGAAGCCGACCGGCTTTTCGACCGGGATCTTGACCGTTTCGAGCGACAGGTCGCGGTTACCGTAGGAACTGTGAACCTGCGTCAGTGCCAGTGGGATGCGCTGGTGTCTCTGGCGTATAACATAGGCATCGGCAACCTGTCGTCCAGCACACTTCTGCGCAAGGTCAGAAGTCATCCGGACAATCCGGCGATAAGGGATGAGTTCAGAAAGTGGAACAAGGCCGGCGGCAGAGTTCTCGCCGGACTGGTGAAACGCCGCGACTGGGAGGCACGGCGGTATTTCGGCGAGGTATGAGATATCTGTTTTTTCTGCTGTTGGGTATACTTGCCGGTTTTTATTTCGCCTGCAGGATGGATATCTGTTCCTACCGTCATGACGGTATGGCTGAGGGTGTGGACACGGTGACGGTATGTGATACGGTTATAGTCCGTGATACCGTCAGGATACCGCAGGTCAGGACCATGACGCGGATACGTGTGGATACTGTGATGCTGTCAGTGGCCGACACTACGGCTGTTCGTGATTCGGCGATGGTCGAGGTTCCTGTAGGGTGCCGCGAATACCGTGGAGACGGATGGCAGGCATGGGTCAGCGGCTACCGTGCGGCGCTTGACAGCCTTGTCATTGACCGACCGGTGGTCTCCATTGAGAAGAAAGTGACGCGTTGGAAGACGAGACACTGGGGCCTTCAGGTGGGCCTCGGGGCCATGGTTGACCACAGATGGCATGTGTCTCCCGGACTGTATGCCGGATTTGGGTATACGTTTTAGACTGTCTGGAACTTATGGTGGATTCCGGCCGACAGACTACTCATAATGCTAAAAAAGTGCTTTGTCAGTGCTTTGTTTATATTTGTAATAAGGCTATAATCATGATGTTGCGTGGTGATATAAGCCCCCCACGGGTTTGTCGCCGGACAGATACGTTCGGTACTTAATGACATAGGTGCCGACGCTGTCAAGATAGGCATGCTGCACAGCGCGTCGCTCATAAGAACCGTCAGGGACACTCTCGACCGTTACCCCAACATCACCGATATTGTTCTTGACCCGGTGATGGTAGCCACATCAGGCGATCCGCTGCTCATGACCGACGCTATCACATCTCTCACAGACCTGCTCATTCCCAAAGCACGCGTCATAACGCCCAATATTCCCGAAGCCGAGATACTCATCGGTCATTCAATCGGACCGAGAGACTATATCGCCGACATCGCGCGCGAACTGCACGAACTCTTCCCCGACACAGCCATCTATCTGAAAGGAGGACACCGCAACGACGGCATAATAACAGATATACTAATCGACGGAACCGAAGAAATACTTTTCACTGCTCCGCACATCGACACAGTCAACACACACGGCACCGGCTGCACACTATCGTCGGCAATCGCCGCCAATCTGGCCAAAGGAGAGTCCCTTGGCCAGGCCTGCCGTCACGCACACGACTATGTGCACCAGGCGATCAGACATGGAGCCGGCCGGACCATAGGCCACGGACATGGACCTGTCCATCATTTCTTCAGACACTGGTGAAAAACGTTATGTCGGACAGAAAATTCTGGCCGACATAACTGTATCAGTTTAGTTTCCTGTTTATATAGACTACAGCGACAATAATAATCAGAAGATAAAGGTAGCTGACAGGAGGCCTCGTCACGGTTTCTGATCCGGATTGACCGGTTACGGCCGATTCGGTCTGTTTTTCCTGACGGCATTCTGTTTCCATAACATCGTCTTTCGTCTGCCGGGCTGTTATCCGTGTTCCTATCCTGGCTTTGGTGCCTTCAACCCGGGTCGGCCCCTGACCATACCCGTCAATTATTATTACCGGAGTGTCTATCTCAATGTCTGTATATGTTACGAGATCTGTAACTGTGGCTATCGAACGCTTCAGTGCCACCGAGTCGACTTCAACACTATATACGCTCCCTGTTACGGCTTTCTGCATCCTTCGGTTTGTTCCGCATGCCGTTGCCATGGTCAGCACAAGGATGATATAAAGCATGTGTTTCACGGCAGATCACTGTATTCGGCCGTAGCATCGAAACAAGGGCACGCCTTTGCCGCAAAATCCCTATGGGACCTCACCTCGGCTTGAGGGAAACGATGCCTGAGCTCAGTCAGCAACTGCCTCAAAGACCGGCGCTGAGCCTCAGTACGGGTATCACACGGATTCATGGATGCATCGACCCCGCCTACATAGCACACGCCTACAGAACGGGCGTTATACCCTTTGCAATGAGCCCCGGCCTGCTCAAGCGGACGTCCCTGTCGGACCTCTCCGTCAAGCCCTACTACATAATGGTAGCCTATACAGTCAAACCCGCGTTCCCTATGCCACCGGTCTATATCCTCCACACTCACATCTCGCCCGGCCGGAGTCGCCGAGCAGTGGATTATGATCATATCAATCTTTCTCATGGCAATCGATCTTTTCCACTTCGGCCTCAAGTTCATTGCTTACCACTGACATGACTCCGGCAGAATGTTTTCCGGCACCTCCAAGTACCTTATTGAGAGCATACATCGTACGGTGTATCTCCTGCTTGTCATGTGTCGATTCCATCACAGATTTCCATTCACAGAAGATGTTGAAGACAGCCATTGACATCGTAAGAAACGGCGCGACAAGAAATATGGAAGCCAGATAATCGATACAGCTCAGACACAGCATGGGAAGGAAGTACTTCACAGCCTTATCACACGTCATCTTATAACCGCGCGACGTTGTGGCCACACCGCCCTTTCGGGCTTTCCTGACTCCGGTCACAAAATCGACCGCGACAGCGATCACAACACATACATAAGTGGCAAAAAGCCACGCAACAAAAGAATGGGGTGTACTCATAATCAGATAAAAATTAGGTTAACTGTCATGACACAAAATTACCCCGCCCGCCATCGGCGTGTATTGCATAAAACACCCTTACGGGCCATTTCCGTCATCCGGATTCAGATGGACAGAGACAAGTATAAAAAAAGCAAGTGTCACATGAACTGATCAATCATTACTGATTGCAATCATGTGACACTCGTATTATGGAATAACGGTCAGCCCGCAGAAGCCCATATCACCGGGCGGTCACGGGTAACCTGGAAATCACTGCATGACTACAGTATTCTCAGTCTCGGCAACATCGTCAGAAGTACTGATAATACCCTCGATCTCATCCTTGCTGCCGACTATGATACGCTCATATTCGGGCAGGCCCGTACCGGCAGGTATCAGATGACCGCATATGACATTCTCCTTCATGCCCTCCAGCGTGTCGGTCTTGCCGTTGATAGCAGCCTCGTTGAGCACTTTGGTTGTCTCCTGGAACGATGCCGCCGACATGAAGCTCGAAGTCTGCAACGCGGCGCGGGTGATACCCTGAAGTATCTGCTCGCTGGTAGCGGGCACAGCCTCACGTACCTGGATAAGCTTGAGGTCACGGCGCTTAAGAGCCGAGTTCTCGTCGCGAAGTTTGCGGGCGGTAATAATCATACCGGGCTTGACGGTATCACTGTCACCGGCATCGGTGACAACCTTCTTACCCCAGATACGGTCATTCTCATCCATGAAGTCACGCTTGTCGACTATCTGCTGCTCCAGGAAACATGTGTCACCCGGATCGATGATGTTGACCTTACGCATCATCTGGCGCACGATAACCTCGAAGTGCTTGTCATTGATCTTCACACCCTGCATGCGGTACACATCCTGAACCTCGTTGACGATATACTCCTGTACTGCAGTCGGGCCCATGATGTTAAGGATGTCGGCAGGCGTGATGGCACCGTCTGACAGCGGAGTACCGGCACGCACATAGTCGTTCTCCTGCACCAGAAGCTGCTTTGACAGCGGTACAAGATATTTCTTGACCTCACCGTTCTTGGCTGTAACAGAAATCTCACGGTTGCCACGCTTAACCTTGCCGTAGTGTACCTCACCGTCGATCTCGGCCACAATAGCAGGATTGGACGGGTTACGGGCCTCAAACAGCTCGGTGACACGGGGCAGACCTCCGGTGATATCACCGGCACCGCCTGCCGCACGGGGAATCTTGACAAAGATCTCACCGACCTTGATATCCGCTCCCTCTTCAAGCATAAGGTGTGCGCCGACAGGCAGCGAGTAGGTCTTTATGATCTGTCCGTTTGCATCGACGATATTGGCGTCAGGCACCTTGGTACGGTCCTTCGACTCTATGATTATCTTCTCTCGTACGTTCGACGACTCGTCGCCCTCGACACGGTATGTTACATTCTCGACCATGTTCTGGAACTGCAGCTTACCGGCAACCTCCGATACTACAACCGAGTTGAAGGGGTCCCATTCACAGATGACATCGCCTTTCTTCACAGTGTCGCCATCCTTGAAGTAAAGCTTCGAACCGTAATTGATAGGAGCCGATGTAAGCATCATCCTGGTCTTGGGATCGAGTATGCGCATCTCGGCCAGACGTCCGATCACAACTTCCACGGGCTTGCCGTCGGCAGTGACCTCGTCGGTGACAACCGTACGGAGCTCATCGATTTCAAGAATACCGTCATAACGTGATGTGACAGACGATACGGCGGCGATATTGCTGGCGACACCACCTACGTGGAAAGTACGCAGTGTCAGCTGGGTACCGGGCTCACCGATTGACTGCGCGGCGATAACACCCACAGCCTCACCCATCTGCACGAGACGGTTGTTGGACAGGTTACGGCCATAACACTTGGCGCATACACCCTTCTTGCTCTCACATGTAAGTACCGAACGTATCTCGACCGACTCTATGGGCGACTCGTTGATACGGTCAGCAGCTATATCGTTGATCTCCTCACCGGCCCTGACGATAATCTCGCCATTGGTCGGATCAATAATGTCATGGACCGATACTCGGCCAAGGATACGCTCGCCGAGCGATGCGACAACCTCGTCATTATTTTTGATTTCGGTACATACGAGACCTCTAAGAGTACCGCAGTCCTCCTCGTGGATTATCACATCATGTGCCACATCCACAAGACGACGTGTCAGATAACCGGCATCGGCGGTCTTCAGAGCGGTATCTGCAAGACCCTTACGGGCACCGTGCGTAGAGATGAAGTACTCCAGCACCGACAGACCCTCCTTGAAGTTCGCAAGAATAGGGTTCTCGATGATCTGACCACCTTCGGCACCTGCTTTCTGAGGCTTGGCCATAAGACCACGCATACCGGCAAGCTGACGTATCTGGTCCTTAGATCCGCGGGCACCGGAGTCAAGCATCATGAAGACTGAGTTAAAGCCCTGATTGGCCTCGGTCATCTGCTTCATCAGCACGCTGGTGAGCTTCGAGTTGACGTGTGTCCATATATCGATAATCTGGTTATATCGCTCGTTATTGGTAATGAAGCCCATCGCATAGTTACTCATCACCTCCTCGACCTGCTCGTAACCCTCCTGCACGATCGACTCCTTCTCGGCCGGGATAATGACGTCTCCGAGGTTGAACGACAGACCTCCCTGGAATGCCATACGGTAACCGAGGTTCTTGATGTCGTCAAGGAACTGGGCCGAACGCGGGATACCGCACTTTTTGATAACGCGCGAGATGATAGTGCGCAGCGATTTCTTTGACAGGATCTCGTTGACATAACCTATCTCCTTGGGCACGAACTGGTTGACAAGCACACGGCCGACCGAGGTATTTGAAACGAGATGACTGATGGGATTTCCGTTCTCGTCAATGTCATCAACTACCACCGATACAGGAGCATGCAGAGTCACACGGCCCTCATTATATGCTATCTCAGCCTCCTCGGGACCATAGAACTTTAGGCCCTCGCCCTTGTCACCCTTACGCAGTTTTGTGATATAATACAGTCCGAGTACCATATCCTGCGAAGGCACAGTGATAGGAGCACCGTTGGCCGGGTTAAGAATATTATGTGCACCGAGCATAAGCATCTGGGCCTCCAGAACAGCTTCGTTGCCGAGAGGCAGGTGAACAGCCATCTGGTCACCGTCAAAGTCGGCGTTGAATGCTGTACATGCCAGCGGATGCAACTGGATTGCCTTACCCTCGATCATCTTGGGCTGGAATGCCTGAATACCGAGACGGTGCAGTGTGGGGGCACGGTTGAGCAATACAGGATGACCCTTCATCACATACTCCAGGATATCCCATACGACAGGCTCCTTGCGGTCAACTATCTTCTTGGCCGACTTCACTGTCTTGACGATACCACGCTCTATAAGCTTACGTATAACGAAAGGTTTGTAAAGCTCGGCAGCCATATTCTTCGGTATGCCGCACTCATGCATCTTCAGTTCAGGACCCACGACGATAACCGAACGCGCCGAGTAGTCGACACGCTTACCGAGAAGGTTCTGACGGAAACGGCCCTGCTTACCCTTGAGCGAGTCACTCAGAGATTTCAGCGGACGGTTGGCATCAGTCTTGACAGCCGAAGACTTACGCGAATTGTCAAGCAGCGAATCTACGGCCTCCTGAAGCATGCGCTTCTCGTTACGCAGGATCACGTCCGGAGCCTTGATCTCGATAAGACGCTTCAGACGGTTGTTACGTATGATGACACGACGGTAAAGATCATTAAGATCACTCGTTGCGAAACGGCCGCCGTCAAGCGGAACAAGAGGACGGAGCTCCGGCGGGATTACCGGTACAGCCTGCAGGATCATCCACTCGGGTTTGTTGCGGTTGCGCGATGCACGGAACGATTCAACAACCTGAAGACGCTTCAGCGCTTCAGTCTTACGCTGCTGGGACCCGTCTGTATCAGCCTGGTGACGAAGCTTGTACGATAACTCGTCAAGGTCAAGCTTCAGCAACAGATCATAAATGGCCTCAGCTCCCATTTTGGCAATGAACTTGTTGGGATCTGTATCCTCCAGCAGTGCATTCTCCTTAGGCAGCTTGTCGAGAATATCGAAATACTCCTCCTCACTCAGAAGGTCAAGAGTCTCAACACCCTCCACATTACCGGGCTGTATCACAACATAGCGCTCGTAATATATTACCGCATCGAGCTTCTTACTCGGCAGACCGAGCAGATAGCCTATCTTGTTGGGCAACGAACGGAAGTACCAGATATGAGCGACAGGAACAACCAGCTTGATGTGTCCCATACGCTCGCGGCGCACCTTCTTCTCCGTCACCTCGACTCCGCAACGGTCACAGACGATACCCTTGTAGCGTATACGCTTGTACTTTCCGCAGTGGCACTCATAATCCTTGACAGGACCGAAGATGCGCTCACAGAAAAGACCGTCACGCTCAGGTTTGTAGGTGCGGTAGTTGATAGTCTCGGGCTTAAGGACCTCTCCGCTCGATTTCTCCAGGATTTCCTCGGGCGATGAAAGCCCGATTGAAATCTTCGAGAATCCGTTTTTTGCCTTTGTTTCTTTTCTAAAAGCCATAGTGTATTATATAGTAGCTTGAGAAATGTTTTTATACTAAACTGTATGTAAGATTACTGCTCCAGTGTGATGCTGAGACCCAGACCGCGAAGCTCATGCAACAGCACATTCAGCGACTCGGGGATTCCTGCCGGCGGCATGGGATCACCCTTGACAATTGCCTCGTAAGCTTTCGAACGGCCGGTGACGTCGTCACTCTTGACCGTAAGAATCTCCTGCAGTACATGGGCGGCACCGAATGCCTCGAGCGCCCACACCTCCATCTCTCCGAAACGCTGGCCGCCGAACTGGGCCTTACCGCCGAGAGGCTGCTGGGTAATCAGAGAGTACGGACCTATGCTGCGGGCATGCATCTTGTCCTCGACCATGTGACCGAGTTTAAGCATGTAGATCACACCTACCGTCGCAGGCTGGTCAAAACGCTCACCGGTACCTCCGTCATACAGGTAGGTTTTACCATAGCGGGGAACACCGGCCTTGTCGGTCCACTCATTCAGATCATCAAGGCTTGCGCCGTCAAAGATAGGTGTGGCAAACTTCTCGCCAAGCTCACGGCCGGCCCATCCGAGAACGGTCTCGAATATCTGTCCGAGGTTCATTCGCGAAGGCACACCCAGAGGATTAAGACAGATATCGACCGGAGTACCGTCGGCAAGGAACGGCATATCCTCCTGACGCACTATACGCGACACTATACCCTTGTTACCGTGACGGCCGGCCATCTTGTCACCCACACTGATCTTACGCTTCTTGGCTATGTAGACCTTAGCCATCTGCATGATACCCGAAGGCAGTTCATCTCCTATCGATATATCAAACTTCTTACGACGCAGCTCGGCATCGATCTCCTTGGACTTACGCAGATAGTTTACAATCGTAGCACGTATCAGGTCATTCTTGTGGGCATCGCTTGTCCACTTGCTCAGATTTATAGTATCATAGTCAATATCCCTGAGGACAGCGGCAGTGAACTTGTTTCCCTTGGGAATAATATCGACACCGAGAAAATCCCTGACTCCCTGTGAGGTCTTGCCGTCGGTAAGTGTAAGCAACTTGTCTACAAGTATATCCTTGACAGCAGCCAGCTTCTCCTCATATTCCTCGTCAAGTTTGGGCAGCTGGGCGCTTGCGCTCTTCGACTTACTCTTATTCTTAGTGGCACGCGTGAACAGATTCGTTCCTATCACTACACCCTTAAGCGACGGCGAGGCTTTCAGCGAAGCATCCTTCACATCACCCGCCTTGTCACCGAAGATAGCACGGAGCAGCTTCTCCTCAGGAGTGGGATCACTCTCACCCTTAGGCGTTATCTTACCTATCATGATATCACCGGGAACAACATGGGCACCGATACGGATGATACCGCGGTCGTCAAGATCCTTCGTGGCATCTTCGCTCACGTTGGGGATATCGTTGGTAAGCTCCTCCATACCGCGCTTGGTCTCACGCACCTCGAGCGAATACTCGCTTACATGTACCGAAGTAAGGATATCCTCCTTGACAACACGCTCGTTAAGCACGATGGCATCCTCATAGTTGTAACCTTTCCACGGCATGAATGCCACTTTCAGATTACGGCCAAGGGCAAGCTCGCCGTTCTCGGTCGAATAACCCTCGGTCAATATATCCCCGGCCACCACACGCTGCCCCTTCTTGCATATGGGACGCAGGTCAATGGTAGTATCCTGGTTGGTACGACGGAACTTGGGCAGACGGTATACCTTCACTGCATCCTCGAATGCCACGAACTCCTCCTCCTCGGTCCGGTCATAACGTATACGTATCTCGGCGGCATCGACATACTCGACCACACCGGCGCGCTCAGCCGTAACCTGTGTACGCGAATCCTGTATAAGCTGCCCCTCAAGTCCGGTTCCGACAATAGGAGCTTCCGAACGCATCAGAGGAACGGCCTGACGCATCATGTTCGATCCCATAAGCGCACGGTTGGCGTCATCGTGCTCCAGGAACGGTATGAGCGATGCCGCGATTGATGCTATCTGCGTCGGAGAGACATCCATCAGCTGCACCTCACTCGGCGGAACAACAGGGAAGTCTGCGTCAAGACGGGCCTTGACTCTGTCACGTACGAACGATCCGTCCTGATTCAGAGGAGCATTTCCCTGGGCTATCACTTTCCCGTCCTCAAGCTCCGCTGTCAGATAGACAACCTCATCATTGTTCAGATCCACACGGGAATTCTCTACCTTGCGGTACGGCGTCTCGATAAAGCCGAGGTCATTGATCTTCGCATATACACAGAGCGAAGATATAAGTCCGATGTTCGGACCCTCAGGGGTCTCGATAGGACACAGACGTCCGTAATGGGTGTAATGCACATCTCGCACCTCAAAGCCGGCACGCTCACGCGACAGTCCGCCCGGACCAAGAGCCGACATACGGCGCTTATGGGTGATCTCGGCCAACGGGTTGGTCTGGTCCATGAACTGTGACAGAGCATTTGTGCCGAAGAACGTGTTGATCACCGACGATATAGTCTTTGCATTGATAAGATCCGTCGGATTGAAAACCTCATTGTCACGCACGTTCATACGCTCCCTTATAGTACGGGACATACGGGCAAGACCCACGTTAAACTGATTGTACAGCTGCTCACCGACGGTACGAACGCGACGATTGCTCAGGTGGTCGATATCATCCACATCGGTCTTCGAGTTGATAAGCTCGATAAGATACTTTATGATGGCGATAATATCCTCTTTCGTCAGCACCTTTATCTCCTCGGGAGTAGTGAGCCCCAGCTTCTTGTTTATGCTGTAACGGCCCACATCTCCGAGGTCATAACGCTTCTCACTGAAGAAAAGATTGGTGATGACCTCGCGGGCGCTCGCATCATCCGGCGGCTCGGCGTTACGCAACTGGCGATAGATATATTGTATTGCCTCCTTCTCGGAATTGGAAGTATCCTTCTGGAGGGTATTGAAAATAATCGAATAATCAGTCGAGTTAACATCCTCCTTATGGAGCAGGATATTCTCCACACCCGAGTCAAGAATATCCTGAATGTGATCCTCCTCGAGAACAGTCTCACGGTCAATCACAACATCGTTACGCTCGATCGAAACTACTTCACCGGTATCCTCGTCAACAAAGTCCTCGACCCATGTGCGGAGAACGCGTGCGGCAAGTTTACGGCCCACAGCCTTCTTCAGGTTAGTCCTGTTAACCTTGAGTTCCTCAGCGAGACCGAATATCTCGATAATATCTTTATCGCTTTCAAGACCGATAGCTCGCAGCAGTGTTGTCACCGGCAATTTTTTCTTTCGGTCAATGTAAGCATACATGACATTGTTAATGTCGGTTGCAAACTCGATCCACGAACCTCGGAATGGAATAATACGCGCCGAATACAACTTAGTGCCATTGGCGTGAGTGCTCTGTGAGAAGAATACGCCCGGAGAACGATGCAACTGTGAGACAACCACACGCTCAGCACCATTGATAACGAAAGTTCCCTTATCAGTCATATAAGGTATCGCTCCCAGATACACATCCTGAATCACGGTATCAAAATCCTCGTGGTCAGGATCGGTACAATACAACTTCAGCTTGGCCTTCAGCGGAACACTGTATGTTAAGCCGCGCTCAAGACACTCGTCAATTGTATAGCGGGGTGGATCAATATAATAGTCGAGAAATTCGAGCACAAAGTTATTGCGCGTATCGGCCACAGGGAAATTCTCTGAAAAAACTTTGTACAAGCCCTCGTTATTGCGCTTCTCGGGCGGGGTGTCAAGCTGCAGGAAATCGCGGAACGATTTTAATTGCACCTCAAGAAAATCGGGGTAAGGAAGCGGATTCTTTACCGACGCGAAATTTATACGGGGTTTAGCTGTTGTAACTGACATAAAAATTGGTTAGGTGATGAGAGGAAACTCAAAAAAACCGGTTGTTACCCACCTGTCTGTCAAAAAGATATTGCTTAGAGTGATTCTTTACCGCTGACGTTCGATACCACCGGTACGACACACTTCATATAGTGGTAATCACTAACTATACCATTGCGATTGATTACCAAGAAATTGAAGTTATCAGATACATGGCAGGGGGTTGTAAAAAATAATACACAAAAAGGTTAAGAATCATCCCTGAAGAGGATTCTTAACCTAATCGCCTGGTTGACAGGCAATATTATTTCAGCTCTACTTCTGCGCCGGCCTCCTCGAGAGACTTCTTGAGGTTCTCAGCGTCAGCCTTAGCAAGGCCTTCCTTGATTACTGAGGGAGCACCGTCAACAAGCTCCTTAGCCTCCTTAAGGCCAAGACCGGCAAGTTCCTTCACAGCCTTAACGACCTGAAGCTTGGCGGCACCTGCGCTCTTAAGTACTACGTCAAATGAGGTCTTCTCCTCGGCTGCGGGTGCACCGGCAGCAGGACCGGCAGCAACTGCAACGGCTGCGGCAGCAGGTTCAATACCGTACTCCTCCTTGAGGATCTGAGCGAGTTCGTTTACTTCCTTAACGGTGAGGTTAACAAGTTGTTCTGCAAAAGCTTTTAAATCTGCCATTTTATTTAAAGTTTAATTGTTTTGTTTTTACTGTTGGTTTAGTCTTCTTTTTTAGATAGTGTCTCAAGCACACCGTGAAGTGTATTGCCACCGCTCTGGAGGGCCGAGATAACGTTCTTGGCCGGCGATTGCAACAGGGCGACAACGTCGGCGATAAGCTCGTTCTTGCTCTTGATGTTTGACAAGGTCTCGAGCTGATCTTCTCCTACATAGATTGTCTCCTCGACATAGGCTGCTTTGAAACGGGGAAGGGTCTGGTCCTTCTTCTGCATGCTCTTGAGAAGCTTGGCAGGTGCGTTACCTACATTAGAGAAGAGAACCGATGTTGAGCCTTTAAGAGCACCGTAAATCTCAGAATAGTCACCTTCGAGCGACTCCAGTGCCTTGTGAAGAAGAGTGTTCTTTACAACCATCAATTTGATGTCCTGCTTAAAACAGGCGGCGCGAAGTTCACTGGTCTTCTCGGCATCAAGACCTGCAGTCTCTGCCAGGTAGAAACAGCCGTACTCCTTCAGTGTATTGGCTATCTGTTCTATTATGATTCCTTTATCTTCCTTTTTCATTGTGTCGCGGTTTTAATTATTCGTCAATTCCCTTAGAGTCGACTTTAACGCCGGGGCTCATTGTGCTGGAAAGATAAATGCTCTTGATATACGTACCCTTGGCGGTGGCAGGTTTCAGCTTGATAAGAGTATTGATAAACTCCTTAGCATTCTCCTTCATCTGCTCAGGTGTAAAAGATACTTTACCGATTGAAGAGTGTACGATTCCGTTCTTATCAACCTTGAAGTCGATCTTACCCTTCTTCACCTCCTCTACGGCCTTTGCAACGTCATTAGTAACAGTTCCGCTCTTAGGGTTAGGCATCAGGCCACGGGGACCGAGAACACGTCCTAACGCACCGATCTTACCCATGATGGCCGGCTGTGTGATGATAACATCGACATCAGTCCATCCGCCTTTGATCTTCTCGATATACTCGTCCAGACCGACATAGTCGGCACCGGCTGCCTTGGCGGCTGCCTCAGCATCCGAGTTACAAAGTACTAAAACACGTACTGTTTTTCCGGTTCCGTGGGGCAATGTTACGACTCCACGAACCATCTGGTTAGCCTTACGAGGGTCAACGCCGAGACGCACGTCGATATCAAGCGATGCATCAAACTTGGTATAGGTAATTTCCTTTACCTTCTGAGCAGCCTCCGCAAGCGAATAGCTCTTCCCTGCTTCAATCTTCTCTAAAGCTAACTTTTGATTTTTTGTAAGTTTACCCATTTCAATTGAAGTTTATTAGTTATTTTCGGGGAACGCTCCTTTTACGGTGATACCCATGCTTCTGGCTGTACCGGCTACCATCTTCATCGCCGACTCCACAGTGAAACAGTTCAGGTCGGGCATCTTGTCTTCAGCAATAGCCTTTACCTGTTCCCATGTCACCTCAGCAACCTTATTACGGTTAGGCTGAGCAGAGCCACTCTTCTTCTTGGTCACTTCCAAAAGCTGAATGGCAACAGGAGGTGTCTTAACAACAAAGTCAAAACTCTTGTCGGTGTAATACGTGATCACAACCGGCAGAACCTTACCTGCCTTGTCCTGAGTGCGGGCATTGAATTGCTTGCAGAACTCCATGATGTTGATACCCTTCGAACCGAGGGCAGGTCCAACTGGAGGCGAGGGATTTGCGGCTCCTCCTTTGATCTGCAATTTGATTTGTCCAGCAATTTCTTTAGCCATTTTACAAATTCTTTTATTAATTCATTAAATTGTGAGCTCGAAACACACCGTTCGTAACCACGACGTCTCTCTTACTCTCTTTCTACCTGCGAATTCTCCAGCTCCAGCGGAGTCTTGCGTCCAAAGATCTTTACCATTACCTTCAGCTTCTTCTTCTCAGGATATACCTCGGTAATCTCACCATTGAAGCCCGAAAAAGCTCCGGCGGTCACCTTGACAGTCTCTCCGACAATGAAGTCGTTGACTAAGTCATCATCCTGTTCGTTAAGACTGTCTGCCATGCCCAACATACGCATGACTTCACTCTCACGGAGAGACTCGGGCTTTGCATCCTTGCCCCTACCCTTGAGGAAGTCTATTACATTTGTAGTATTGCGAAGTTCATACATGACCTCTCCACGAAGGTCAGCCTCGATAAATACATAACCGCTGTAAAGATTGCGTTCTTTAACAACCTTCTTGCCGTTACGTACTGTCATAACTTTCTCGGTGGGGATCAAAACCTGGAACAAGTATTTGCCAAGGTCGGTATTGCGCATCGCTGCCTCCAACACCTCTTTAACCTTAGCTTCCTTACCTGAGATGGCACGCAATACGTACCATGCTTTCTTACCTTCAGCCATTGATTACACCACTTTGATTGTTAAAACTTGCCGAAATAAAGCAAATTGACTATGGTCTCAATTATCTTATCAATGCCAAATATTATCGCTGCGATAATGACGGAAGCAAGCATTACGATAAGAGCGCTTTTTATCAGCTGTTTCTTTGTAGGCCAAGAAGTCTTCTGCCTCAATTCGACATAAGACTCCTCTATATTCGTAAGTAGTTTAAGTTTCATTCTTTTTAAAATTTAGCACGGGAAGAGAGGCTCGAACTCCCGACACCTGGTTTTGGAGACCAGTGCTCTACCGACTGAGCTATTCCCGTGTATTACCGTTTCCCGTTCCGGACTTTCCCTCGACGGGAAACGGTCTGAATATTTCGATCTGATCGCCGGACAACGCCGGCACATATCAGGTATTAGTCAAGAATCTCGGTGATCTGACCCGAACCCACTGTACGGCCACCCTCACGGATAGCAAAACGCAGACCCTGATCACAAGCTACCGGGTTGATGAGCTCGACAATGATCTCGACATGGTCACCAGGCATCACCATCTCTACACCCTCGGGGAGAGTGATCTCACCGGTAACATCAAGTGTACGGATGTAGAACTGAGGACGATAGTGATTGTGGAACGGTGTGTGACGGCCACCTTCTTCTTTCTTCAGGATATAAACCGAAGCCTTGAACTTGCTGTGGGGCTTAACAACACCGGGATGGCAGATAACCATACCACGCTTGATATCCTTCTTATCGATACCACGGAGGAGAAGACCTACATTATCACCAGCCTCACCCTGATCGAGAAGCTTACGGAACATCTCGACACCGGTTACAGTCGATTTCATGTCAGCGCCAAGACCCATGATCTGAACCTCATCACCAACCTTCACGATACCTGTCTCGATACGACCGGTTGCAACGGTACCACGACCTGTGATCGAGAACACATCCTCAACAGGCATAAGGAAAGGCTTGTCAATATCACGGGGAGGCAGAGGAATCCACTCGTCAACAGCTGCCATGAGCTCCATAACCTTAGCTTCCCACTCAGGCTCACCGTTAAGCGCGCCGAGAGCAGAACCGCGGATGATAGGAGTCTCGTCACCATCATACTCATAAGCAGACAGAAGCTCACGCATCTCCATCTCAACGAGCTCAAGCATCTCCTCGTCATCAACCATATCACACTTGTTCAGGAACACAACGATACGGGGAACGTTCACCTGACGGGCGAGAAGAATATGCTCACGGGTCTGGGGCATAGGACCATCAGTTGCGGCAACCACGATGATAGCACCGTCCATCTGAGCGGCACCGGTCACCATGTTCTTCACATAGTCAGCGTGTCCGGGGCAGTCAACGTGAGCATAGTGACGGTTTGCAGTCTCATACTCTACGTGTGCGGTGTTAATTGTTATACCACGCTCTTTCTCCTCAGGTGCGTTGTCGATCTGGTCGAACGACTTAACCTCTGAAAGACCTGCCTTTGCAAGCACAGTGGTGATAGCAGCAGTAAGAGTTGTCTTACCATGGTCTACGTGACCGATTGTACCGATGTTTACATGCGGTTTGGTTCTTTCGAATTTCTCTTTAGCCATAACTTTATCTGTTATATTGTTTTATGATTGATTTCTCAACAAATAGCCACGATAATGGCATGCCACTACCGGGGCTAATCTCAAATTTTTCCTGGAGCCGATGGCGGGATTTGAACCCGCGACCTCTTCCTTACCAAGGAAGTGC
>CAJUBL010000017.1 GCA_910584665.1 uncultured Muribaculaceae bacterium
GGCACACCGTCGAGGTAACCGAGCCTTCGGCAATCTTCGAGGTCAAGGAGGGACCCTACACCCCGCTTGCGCCCGAAGATATGCTATACTGAAAACAGATCAGTCCCAAGGCATTTCTCAGTCAAATCGCCAACAGCACCATATAATACAGCAACGGCCACAACCCGAAGAGTTGTGGCCGTTGCTGTATTAATAGTTCTCTTTTCTGTAGGTCAGAACAGTTTGCGGGGCTTGGTGGCCTGGTATTCCTTGAGGTAGCTGGGAACGCTGTAGGCGAGGTCGAGGAACTGGCGGTTCATATAGGCTTTTTCGGCCAACGCGGGCATGTCGACGGCAAGTGGATTGACATCTTCCACCCACACGAAGTTGGGATTCTGTATAATATCTCTTGCTTTTTCGCTTCCGTTTCCTCCAAAATATACTTTACGGTCCTGTGTGTATCTATCGTATGAATCAGGCTGCAGTATAAGGGGTGTGGGTGCTGTAAGCGATTCGAGCATCATGTCATATACCGCCGTATATACTTCCATACGGCGCGCGTCGATCATAGGTGCGAACAGAGCGTCCGGCTCAACATCGACATTGAACATCATGTGCACAGCCATCAGCATCAGAGTATCGATACCTATCAGGGGTATATCGAGAGCATAGGCGAGTCCTTTGGCCTCGGACAGACCTATTCTGAGGCCTGTATAGCTGCCTGGTCCCATGCTCACAGCGACAGCGTCAAGTTTCATCCCGTGATCGGCGGCCACATCCAGACATTGTTTGACAAATCCGCTCAGGAGCGTGGCGTGATTCATGCCGTTGAAGTCCTCACAGTGGTGTATGATCATACCGTCACTGCTCAGCGCCGCCGAGCAGACCGTAGTAGATGTGTCTATATTAAGTATTGTTGCCATAGAAACAGATGAAGTATTCGATCGTGAAAATTTTAATGCAAAGATACTTATTTTTTGACCCAATTAAGTTAACTTTGCAATAAATATACTTCACGACCATGCTATACTCTATGACAGGCTTCGGTAAAGCCGTTGTGCAGGAAGGCACCAAAAAATTTACCGTCGAAATAAAATCGCTTAACAGCAAGCAGCTCGATCTGGCGTCGAGAGTGCCTCAGAGCTATCGCGAACAGGAGCTGGAAATACGCTCCCTTGTGGCCAGACGTCTTGAACGCGGCAAGGTCGACATGAACATATACATCGAGAGTTCCACTCCCGACAATACCATGGTGATCAACACCGAGCGTATCATGGACTACCGGCAGCAACTCAGCATGCTCGCGTCACAGATAGGTGTCGACGAACCTGCCGACTGGATTTCTGTGCTGATGCGGCTTCCTGATACCATAAAGAGCGATGCTCCGGCCGTTGCATCCGAGAGCGAAACCCAAGCCCTTGCCGAGGCTGTAACGCGTGCTCTCGACTCGCTCGTAGAATACCGCCGTGCCGAGGGAAAACGCCTGGAAGAATTCTTCACGACCCGCATCGAACGTATATCGGCCCTGCTTGCCGAGGTTCCCAGATATGAGACTCAGCGTGTGACACGTATACGTGCCCGCATCGAAGAATCGCTGTCACGCATCCCTCAGGTAGAGTATGACAAAGGACGTCTCGAACAGGAGATGATCTTCTATATCGAGAAACTTGATATCAACGAGGAGAAACAGCGTCTGGCCCAGCATCTCAGCTACTTTCTTGAAACAATGAACGCCAACGGCGGCCAGGGGAAAAAACTCGGTTTCATAGCTCAGGAGATGGGACGCGAGATCAATACCCTCGGATCGAAGAGCAACCAGGCCGACATGCAGATTCTGGTAGTGAAGATGAAAGACGAACTCGAACAGATCAAAGAGCAGGTCCTGAACGTCATGTAATACAGACCTACTGCAGACTCTATCCACTTATAATCCTCATATACCACAAAAGATGGACGGAAAACTAATTATAATATCAGCACCTTCAGGTTGCGGAAAGTCCACTATCATAAGCCATATCATGGACGAAGGAACCCGCGACCTGCAGTTTTCAATCTCTGCCACCAACCGGTCGCCACGTCCCGGCGAACAGCATGGCGTACATTACTACTTCCTGAGTGACGAGGAGTTCAAAAGCCGCGTGGCCGCAGGCGACTTCGTGGAGTTTGAAGAGGTATACCCGGGCCGGTTCTACGGCACGCTACGCTCCGAGATAGAAAGCCATCTCAAATCGGGGCATAATATCATTCTTGATATTGATGTCAGAGGCGGAGTGAATGTTAAGAAACAGTTCGGCTACCGCTCTCTGAGCATATTCATCGAGCCGCCGAGCATCGGCGAACTGCGTCGTCGTCTCGAAGGCCGCGGCACCGATACACCAGAGGTTATCGATCAGCGTGTGGGACGTGCCGAGTATGAACTGTCATTTGCCCCGCAGTATGACTGCCGTGTGATCAACGATGACCTGAACACCGCTATCAGGGAAACAGAGCAGGCTATCGACAACTTCATCACCGCTAAGTGACGGGCCATAAAACGATAGGCATCATGGGCGGGTCATTCAATCCTGTCCACACGGGGCACCTCATGGTAGCCGGATACCTCAGCCAGACAGCCGGGCTCGACGAGGTGTGGCTGAGCATGTCGCCGGCCAATCCGCTCAAGCCCGATGCCCATCCTGTCTCCGATACCCATCGGCTCGCGATGTTACGACTCGCGGTCAAAGGATCATGCAGACTGCAGGCCATTGACACAGAACTGTCATTGCCACGACCCTCATACACACTGCAGCTCCTCGAACGATTGCAGCAGGAACATCCCGATTGCAGTTTCCGTCTTATAATAGGCAGCGACAACTGGCAGCTCTTCGACCGCTGGCATGCACATGACATCATTCTGCAACGCTACGGCGTCATTATTTATCCACGGCCCGGCTATGAAACAGAGCCGCCGACACATCCGAATGCTACTCTGGCTATCGCCCCCACGGTCAATATCTCGAGCACATTCATCAGAAAAGCCATAGCCCGCGGAATAGACATGAACTATTTCATGCCTGACATTGTAAACAAATATATCAAAGAGAACCGACTTTATACCAAAGGATAGACAACATGGACCGCCAGATACTCAACACCAACGCCATCGCCTTCATAGGCCTATGTAACGAATACTGCACCACTCTCGAAAATGCACGTGAAAGCGAACGTGAGACGTTCACAGAATCCATGCTTAAGCTCCTTCCGCGGCTGTACATATCAGCTACAGACCTGACAGTCAATTTCATAGAAGACGACGAGCCATACATCGACAATGTCCTTGACGAGGATTACTACGAGTCGGTACGGCGAGGTATCGAGACCCTGATGGGTGAACATGACATCTATCTCGAAGTGTTCGAAGAAGATATGAAATACAGCGACACCCCGGTATCGGCAAGCATATCGGAAGGACTGACCGATATTTTCCAGACACTCTACAATTTTCTGAACACCGTGCGTGACACCACCGACGAGATCACAGCCATGGCTCTGCTGGCTGTACGTGAAGACTTCCGGGGCTACTGGAGTGCGACCCTGTGTAACGTTCTGCGAGCCTTGAACCATCTCGCCTACACAGAATAACCGTCCGGCCGAAGAGTCTGAATAATTATGATTGAAAAAATACACCTAAGTCACGATTTTCATGCATTGACCGGTGTATGGCTCGAGTCAGTCAGAGCCACACATGATTTTCTGTCCGAAGAAGACATCCGGTTCTACCATCAGCGGCTCCGCACGGAATACATGCCATATGTCGAGATCCATGCAATAAAAAACAGCAACGGAGACTGGATCGCGTTTATCGGGCTGAGTGCCGATAACATCGAGATGCTGTTTGTCCATCCGGATGAGATGGGCAAAGGATACGGAACATCGCTACTGGAATTTGCCATTAAAGAAAAAGGTATACTGAAAGTGGATGTCAACGAGCAGAACCGTAATGCATTGAAATTTTATCAAAAGCATGGATTCTCCATTGTCGGACGTGATGCGACAGACGGAGAGGGCAAGGCATATCCCATATTGCATATGAAATTAATCAGACAAACGTGATTCATCTTCCACGGCAGTTATGCCGGAATAATTATGACACACAGCTACATACCGGGCATTCCGGAAAGCCTGTATGTAACTTCTGTTTTATCCGGATTTGCGTTTACGGGCCTCGCGCCGGTAATTACGGGCTTCCTCACGGTCTCCTATCTGCTCGTACAGGTCGGCGAGCCTGCTGAACAGCTGCGAACTGCCGTCATCGATCTCCAGAGCACTGAGATACCAGTTCAATGCCTCGTAAAGTTCTCCCGACTGCATATACAGCTCACCAAGTCCATAGGCGGCACGATAACATCTGCGGTCAAGTTTCAAAGCACCGTCATATGAACTTACGGCACCCTGCATATCACCACTTTCGGCCATTGCGGCCGCACGGCCGCAATATGCACGTACATATGATGGCGACACGGATATGGCTTTATCATAATTCGCTGTCGCGGCATCAAGTTCGCCTGACTTAAGGCATTCGTCTCCCATATCGCAATACTCGGCGGCGAGGGTATCGAAGCGGGCCTGCCCGTCACCGGCCTGAGCCTCCAGCTCCGCGATACGGCGTCTGAGAGCGCCGATCGATGACAGCCTGACTTTGATAAGCCTTACAACAGCCTCATTATTCAGTTCATTACGACCCCTCAGCCCATCTATGAACCTGTCTACAGCCCGAGACATGTCACCGGCATTGAATGCCATGGCGGCATCACGGTACATCTCATCGGCGCGTGCCTGCTCTATGGCACTGTTTATCATTGCCGTATTGTTGAACAGACGTGTATATCCCGTGATGGCCGGATTGACAAAGATGTCTCTCGCAGTCAGCGGTGATCTGAGCGTGAGACCGTCAAGTCCGGTGCAACGGCTGAGAGCCACATAGCTCTGTCCGCTCGAAAACGCACCCCGGCCAAGGTCAATAATGACTTTGCTGAATGTCAGTCCCTGACTCTTATGGACGGTGAGAGCCCATGCAAGCCTCAAAGGATACTGTTTATATACGCCAATGACTTTCTCGATGACCTTGTGGGAATTCTCATCGTAGCTATATTCCATATTTTCCCATACCTCGACAGTCACGACATGCCTTTTCCCACTCTCGAGCTCAATCTCCAGGCGGGACGGTGTCGCAGAATATACCTTGCCGATGGTACCGTTGACCCACCGGCGCTCCCTGTCGTTACGTACGAATACCACCTGAGCGCCGACCTTAAGAGTCAGTTTCATCGGTGCCGGCAACGCACTCCCGGGGAACTGGTCGGTTATCTCGCCTGTATAAGTGATTGCCTTGGACCTGAGCCGTCCAAGCTGCGTATCGTTGATATTGTCAACCATATCCCGACGCGACGCCAGAGTCATGACAAAATCGCCGTCGCCACACTCCGCGGCCGGATTGACACGGGCTTCAAGCATTTCCAGATCCTCCCGGCTCGGATTTCCGATCCTCACCCGGTCAAGCAACGAAATGAATTCACGGTCACTCTGCCGGTATATCTTGCGAAGTTCGATCGGGATAATGGGAAAATCGGCAAAAGCACGTGCCGAAAAAAAGAAAGGGTTCGGATAATAACGTGTCAGTATATCCCGCATGTCTCCGGTAACGACAGGTTCGAGCTGAAATATATCTCCCACAAGCAACAGCTGCTTACCGCCGAACGGCTCATGCCGTTTACCGGTATAGACCCTGAGCAATTTATCCATGAAATCCATGACATCCGCCCTCACCATCGATATCTCGTCGATAATGATGAGTTCAAGACTGCGCAACAGCTTCTGGTGCTCGCGCGAATACTTCATGCGTTGCCTGAGACGGTCGGCGGCAAAGTCAGGATCGTCAGGCAGCAACGGTTTGAACGGAATACGGAAAAACGAGTGCATCGTCACACCGCCGACATTGACGGCGGCTATGCCGGTAGGTGCCAGCACCACATAACTCTTCCGCGTATGCTCGGTAATATACTTCAGGAATGTCGATTTACCTGTCCCGGCCTTTCCCGTCATGAACACACTCCGCTGAGTATATGTCACCAGATTCCAGACATTCTGAAACTCAGGATTGTCAAGATCGATGGACGGCTGTGTATTCACACTATCCTCAGCCATTGTCCCAACGGTTTTTAATTTCGTCAAGTTCCATAGAGGCAAGTTCCCATACCGACATGGCATTCTCAAGAGCCTTGTTACGGGATGCATGCTGATCATATATGTCGGGGGTGACATCACCGTCGGCTATACGCTTTTCTATATCAGCTATCTCAGCCTCGATCTCAGAGATCCGACTCTCTGCTTCCGACACTTTCTTCTCGGCACGTTTTATTGTTTTTTCACGCTCCCGCTGTTCGGCATATGAAAGTTTACGGGCCGGGGCCGGCTTCGGCTCTGTGACAGGTTTCGGTTCTGCCGTTTTTTTATGACCGGCTACAGTCTTTTCGTCAGCCCTGACTTTGCCTGCAGAAGACTTTGACAATTCAAGTTCAGCAAGAGATGCGAGTCTCTTCTTCTCAAGGAACTCGTATATACCGCCGAGACATTCTCTGACTTTGCCGCCACCGAACTCGTAGACCTTCTCGACCAGTCCGTCAAGGAATTCGCGGTCATGGCTAACTACGATCACTGTCCCGTTGAAATCCTTTATAGCCTGCTTGAGGATATCCTTGGTCTTCATGTCAAGGTGATTGGTAGGCTCGTCAAGAATAAGCAGATTGACCGGTTCCAACAGCAGCCTTATCATTGCCAGACGCGTCTTCTCACCGCCCGACAGCACTTTGACTTTTTTATCGGAAGCCTCACCTCCAAACATGAATGCACCGAGAATATCACGTATCTTCGTACGGATGTCACCTACGGCCACCCTGTCGATTGTATCGAAGACGGTTATCTCACCGTCAAGCAATTGAGCCTGGTTCTGTGCAAAGTAACCGATCCTGACATTGTGTCCGATCTTCAACGTGCCGTCAAAAGGAATTTCACCCATGATACACTTCACAAGTGTCGATTTACCCTCACCGTTCTTACCCACAAATGCCACTTTCTCACCTCGTTTAATGGTAAATGTAGCTCCGGAGAACACGTTGTGGTCGCCATAGGTCTTCCCTACCCCGTCGGCTATCACAGGATAATCACCCGAACGTGGAGCGTCGGGGAAACGCAGATTGAGATGGGACGTATCGACCTCGTCAACCTCGATCCGCTCTATTTTTGCAAGCTGCTTTATGCGGCTCTGGACCTGAACCGACTTGGTTGCCTTATACCTGAACCGTTCTATGAAATCCTCGGTATCCTGTATCTGTTTCTGCTGGTTCTGGTAGGCCCGCATCTGCTGTTCGAGACGTTCCTGTCTCAATACTACATATTTTGAATAGTTTACCTGATAGTCATATATCTTGCCGAGCGAGATCTCGATTGTACGGGTCGTCACATTATCGATGAATGCGCGGTCATGACTCACAAGCACGACCGCATTGGCCTTGGTGACAAGGAAATTCTCAAGCCACTGGATGGATTCAATGTCAAGATGATTGGTAGGCTCGTCAAGCAACAGCACATCGGGACGACGCAGGAGAAGTTTGGCAAGTTCGATTCGCATACGCCAGCCGCCGCTGAACTCGGCCGTAGGCCGATTGAAATCCCCACGCCCGAAACCGAGTCCCACGAGAGTCTTCTCCATCTCGGCCTCACAGTTTTCGCTCTCCTCCATGGCAAGCTGCTCGGTCAGAGTAGTCATCCGTTCTATAAGTTCCTGATACTCCCGGCTCTCATAATCAGTCGAAGCGAGCAACTGTTCGTTCAACATATCAAGACGCGCATGCATCTCATCGATATGTGAGAACGCAGTGCGTACCTCATCTATGACCGTCGACGTATCGCTGATGGTCATATGCTGTGGCAGATATCCTATTGTAATTCCCTGCGGGACAGCAACAGTTCCTGAAGTAGGACGCTGTAGCCCGGCTATGATCTTGAGCATAGTCGACTTGCCCGCGCCGTTCTTGCCGACAAGAGCTATCCGATCCTTGCGGTTTATCACATAACTTATGTTGTCGAAAAGCGACTTTGCGCTGAACTCGACCGACAGATTATTTATCGAAATCATACCGCAAAGTTATGAAAAATCCTCCTACCAGCCAATACACAAACACAATGCCCAGGGCAACCGCATCAAATACTTTTAGCGCAGATTCTTTCTACGCTTAGCTCCGAAAGCATAGAAAGAATTTGCGGTTGATTTCTTGCTATTTGATAATCCGGTACATTCATAACTATATGATTCTATTTTTGATAAGGTTGCCCTGCACAATGCCCTACAATACTATGCGTACGTATAAGATAACTGTATGACGGGACCACACTGTCACATATCACGGACTATCAGGGGAATGTACGCGCTGTCGTCGAACCGGACTCGGGCATCGTCACACAGACCACCGGCTATTACCCCTACGGCCTACCCGATGGCCACATCCACCGGACAGGAGCAGAACCGCTATAAATACAGCGGCACCCGAAGCTTCAGCGAGCCGTTCGAGCGCATGCGAGAAAACGAATCGGAAGCACGCCGAAGCCTAAACTTCCACGACTTCGAGGCCCGCATGCTCTTCAATGACCGCGCCATGTTCAACCGTCCAGACCACAAGGCACAGGACTACCCCTATCTGAACCCCTACAGCTACTGCGCCGGCAACCCCATACGCTACATCAACCCTACCGGCGAGGACATATGGAGGATCAACGGGAAAGGCGAGGTGGTGGAACATACGGTAACACAGGAATCCGACCGATTCGAATTTGTTGACAAGGACAAAATCAGGAGTGGTCGACATCTTTGATATCAAGGGTGATGATGCCGGAACTGCTGTCTTCGAAATGGCGGTGAGTACCTGATGCGGTGACTACCATATCGACGGGACAATCATGGGGCTCGACATCAATATCATCAACCAGCTGACAATCATAACACACGCCAATCTTTACGGCATGCCTCATACGCTCAAGCAACCGGTCATAATATCCCTTGCCTCGCCCTATCCTGTTGCCGTAACAGTCATAGGCCACGGCCGGTACAATCACGAGATCAATCACCGCCGGATCAATAAGTTCATCTCCGACCGGTTCCCCGATACTGAATGACCCGACACGAATACCGTCAGGGTCATATGGCAGAATTTCAAGATCATCTCCGTTTACTCGTGGCAAAAACAGTTGCTTGCGGTCTCTGTACATATCAAGCAGTCTGGCTGTGGATAGTTCGTCGGGTAACGAGTTATATGCCAGGACCCGACGCGCTCGGCAGAACTCAACAATACCCTCCAGCCGATCAATGACCGCCAAGGCTTCACGCTGACGGTCACCGTCATTCATGGCCTTTTTAAGCGCCGACACTTCACGTCTGATTCCACACTTGTCCATATCTGCGACCGGCTATTCAGCTACCGGAGTCTCGACATCAAGTATCTTGCAGCCTCCTGTCAGGGTCTCCAGAGCCTTGCTGACCGTAGAGTCATCCATATTGATTATCATGTAATAACCCGGAATTCCCAACGCATCACGAGCCACGAGAGCCTTCAATGTACTCACGATGAGATTGCGCGACCGGTTGATATAATACCATTGGCGAGGTATTCCATTGCGGGCGGCAAACGATGTGAAATCTTCAAGAATGGCATAATCACCCGGCATCATGGCCTGAAGTTCATCAATATTCCGGCATTCTGCCAGTTCGGCCCGATGCGCGTCGGCATACTCAAAAGCCCATTTCTGGAACAGTCCGGCATTTCTCACTTTCAGGAAATAACCGGTGACACCGGTTGTATCGTTGGGTACAAAAATATCGGGCATGATACCTCCGCCACCATAAACCTCACGTCCGCCTGCCGTATGAAACAGCAACGTCCTGTCTAACCTTACCGAATCGGCATTGAAGGCCTCGCCATGGTCATAACGGTCAAGAATATCATTGCTGTACCTGGCGGCGTCGCTGTAATCTTTCTGTATGCACCGACCCGAAGGGGTATAATAACGTGATATCGTTAAGCGTATCGCACTACTGTCAGGCAACATTGTCTGAGTCTGTACCAGCCCCTTGCCAAAAGACCGACGTCCAATGATCACTCCCCGGTCATTATCCTGCATGGCTCCGGCAAAAATCTCACTGGCACTGGCCGAAAACTCATCAATCAATACCGTCAGACCGGCATCCTGAAACGAGCCGGTTCCATCGGCAACCGTATACTGGTCATTGCGTCCGTCACGCCCTTTGGTGTACACAATGGTGGCTCCACGCGGCAGGAACTCGTTGGCCATGAGCACAGCCATCTCCATGAAACCGCCGCCGTTGCCTCTGAGGTCAACGATATAGTCGGCCGCTCCATCACGCTGCAACTGCATCATAGACTGGAAGAACTCGTTGAATGTCGTACGGCCAAACTTGTTCACCTTGATGAAACCGACCCCTTCGTCAATCATATATGAAGCATCTATCGATGTCACCGGGATATCACCACGCGTCACGTCATAGGCAAGTTCCTTTTTGGAACTGCTTCGCTTTATACCGAGTCTTACGGCAGATCCCTTCTCTCCTCTCAGCGTGGTCATGACAGTCTCGTTGGTAATCTGCGAGCCGGTAAAAGGCTCCCCGTCAATCGACACGATACGGTCGCCGGCCATCACCCCTACCTTCTCGGCCGGACCTCCGGAAATCACCTCTATCACAGTGACCGTATCATTCTGGATGGTAAAACTTATGCCCACACCGCTGAACGAACCGTCAAGATCCTCATTGACAGCTTTGAGAGACGAAGCCGGTATATACACCGAGTGGGGATCCAGATTGCTCAGCAACGACGGAATTGTCTTCTCGACAAGAGAGTCCATATCAACCTCGTCGACATAGTCACTCTGAATCATATCCATGATCAGTCCCAGTTTCTGTTCACCCGCAGGACGGCCGGCCGAGCGGTTCATATACATTCCGGCACCTATACCGGCAACAAACGTGAGAGCCACTATGACAGGCACCCAGGGAGATATACTTTTTCTTTTCATCAGTCAATACTCTGTATGTGAACACATTCTATACCTGCACGTTCCAGCAGTCCTATCCCGTCGGCAAGGCGGTAAAGCTCGTTGTAGACCACCCGCTTTATCCCCGACTGTATAATAAGTTTAGAACACTCCATACACGGCGATGCTGTCACATAGAGCGTAGCGCCGTCACTGGAATTGTTGCTGCGGGCAACCTTGGTGATAGCATTGGCCTCGGCATGCAGGACATAGGGTCTGGTGAGACCGGATTCGTCCTCACATATATTCTCAAAACCTGACGGTGTTCCGTTGAATCCATCAGAAATTATCATTGAATTCTTGACAATCAGCGCTCCTACCTTACGGCGCTGACAATATGAATTCTCAGCCCATATCCGTGACATGCGCAGATATCGCTTGTCAAGCAGTTCTTGCTTGTCGTTAGTGTTCATCTTTATTTCTCTTATAAATGACAAAGATACGAATAAGTCGAGAGAAAAGGGCAAGCTTGCTTGAACTTTTCCGAGCAGAAGTATCTAAGACGAAGTCAAAGATACGAATAAGTGGATAGAAAAAGACAAATACATTTGTATTTTTCCGAGCGTGTGTATCTAAGACACAATCAAAGATAGTCAATAAGTCGTAAGCATCAGAACATTTTAGATATTTTATGGAAAAAATCGGGAACATCGACGCGTGACAACCGACGGCAGGAACGCATCGGGTATATGCTCAAGTCTGTAACTGTGCCGGTCTCCCACAATAGTAACGATATCAAACTGAGCCTCATAAGGAAGATCCTTAGCCCTAAGATAAGTATCGGCCGACCGTACCATATGGTTCTTCTTGCGCAGGTCTACCGCCTTGAGCGGATCATACTCCCCGCAGGTACGGGTCTTGACTTCGACAAATATCATACGGTTGCCCTTTGTGGCAATGATATCGATTTCGTAATGACCTATATGCCAGTTTGTCTCCACGATAGCATATCCCTGTGTTATCAGATACTCGACAGCGATGCTCTCTCCCCACTTTCCGATGATATTATGCCGTGCCATCGTCAATACTTAATATTCATCCCACGATTTGATCTCTATGTCATCAATATCTATAGTCGTAAACGCACGTATAAAGGCCGATGCCAGACGGGCATTGGTGATAAGAGGCACATTAAGATCAATCGCCGCACGACGTATCCTGTAACCGTTGCTAAGCTCGGCCGACGTAAGGTTCTTGGGAATATTGACAACAAGATCGATCTTATGCTCGTGGAGCAGTTCGACAGCCTGGGGATGATTTTCAGACTGGCTGGGCCAGTATACACGGACCGACGGTATACCGTTGTCACTCAGAAACTGATGTGTACCACCGGTAGCATACAGCACAAAACCCCGGTCATGCAGACAGCGGGCTGCCTCAAGCATATCGGTCTTCTGCTTGGCCGATCCTGTACTAAGCAGAACAGAACGCTCAGGGATCTTATAGCCGACAGAAAGCATAGACTTAAGAATAGCCTCACCGGTATCGTCACCGAGGCATCCTACCTCTCCGGTCGACGACATGTCGACACCGAGCACAGGATCAGCTCCCTGCAACCGCGAGAAACTGAACTGCGAAGCCTTGATACCTACGTAGTCCAGATCAAACGCGCTCTTGGCCGGCTTCTCGACCGGCAGACCTAACATAATTCTCGTAGCCAGATCTATAAAATTGATTTTCAATACCTTCGAGACAAACGGGAAACTTCGTGACGCACGCAGGTTGCACTCTATGACCTTTATATCATTGTTCTTTGCAAGATACTGTATATTGAACGGACCCGAGATATGTAAAGCGCGGGCAATCATCGATGATACCTTCTTGATGCGGCGCATGGTCTCTACATAGAGTTTCTGGGGCGGAAACTGAATTGTCGCATCACCGGAGTGTACGCCGGCAAACTCTATATGTTCGCTGATCGCATAGGCCTTGATCTCACCATCCTGGGCGACAGCATCCATCTCTATCTCCTTGGCATGCTGTATGAACTCGGTAACGACCACCGGATGCTGCTTTGAAACGTTGGCGGCAAGTTTTAGAAAACGTTCCAGTTCCTCGGTATTGGAACAAACATTCATGGCGGCACCGGAGAGCACGTAGCTGGGACGCACAAGCACCGGGAAACCCACCTCTTCGGTAAACCGGTAGATGTCGTCCATATCGGTGAGTTCGCGCCAACGTGGCTGATCAATACCGAGCTCGTCGAGCATAGCAGAAAATTTGTGGCGGTCCTCGGCATTGTCGATCCAGCGGGCCTGAGTGCCAAGAATGCGGACACCCTGCTCATCAAGCCGCGTGGCAAGATTATTGGGAATCTGTCCGCCAACAGACAGTATCGTGCCATGGGGCTGTTCAAGATCCAGTATATCCATAACACGTTCGAAAGTCAGCTCATCGAAGTACAGCCGGTCACACATATCGTAGTCGGTCGATACTGTCTCGGGATTGTAGTTGATCATAACCGAGCGCCACCCCTCTTTCTTGACAGTCATGAGAGCATTTACCGAGCACCAGTCAAATTCTACAGAACTGCCTATGCGGTAAGCTCCCGATCCGAGCACGACAACGGAGCGGTGATCGTGCAGATATGTTACATCATTCTCGCTGCCATTGTAAGTGAGATACAGATAATTGGTCTGTGCCGGATACTCGGCCGCCAGCGTATCTATCTGTTTGACAACGGGTGTTATACCGGAGTTCCTGCGATAACGCCGTACTTCGAGCGTAGCCGACTCCGCATTTACCATATGATCCTTCAAAACAGCGCGGGCTATCTGAAAGTCACTGAATCCCTGTTGCTTGGCAAGGCGCAAAATATTTGTATCCACATCAGCCACATTGCTGAACCTCGACAGGCCGGCATGTGTCTCAATTATATTGTGAAGCTTGTGAAGGAACCACTTGTCAATCTTTGTCAGATCATGGATACGGTCGACAGTATAGCCGGACTGCATCGCCTGAGAGATGACAAACACACGCTTGTCGGTCGGATCCTTCAGCGCGTGGTCCATGTCATCGATCTTAAGCTCTTTGTTGCCGACGAACCCGTGCATACCCTGTCCGATCATACGCAGACCTTTCTGTATGGCCTCTTCGAATGTACGTCCTATGGCCATCACCTCTCCGACCGACTTCATCGACGAACCGATCTCACGACGCACACCGTGGAACTTTCCGAGATCCCAGCGCGGTATCTTACAGACTATGTAATCGAGCGCCGGCTCAAAGAAAGCCGAGGTTTCTTTTGTAACTGAATTCCTGAGATCAAAGAGACCATAACCCAGACCGAGTTTTGCCGCCACGAAAGCAAGGGGATATCCGGTAGCCTTGGATGCCAGAGCCGACGAACGGCTCAGCCTGGCATTCACCTCAATGACACGGTAGTCCATCGACTGAGGGTCGAAAGCATATTGCACGTTGCATTCTCCCACGATACCGACGTGACGTATGATCCTGATGGCAAGCTTGCGCAGATAGTGGTAATCCTCGTTGGAGAGCGTCTGTGACGGTGCGACGACGATACTCTCACCCGTATGAATACCCAGCGGATCAAAGTTCTCCATGTTGCATACCGTGATGCAATTGTCAAAACGATCTCTCACAACCTCATATTCAACCTCTTTCCATCCCTTGAGAGATTTCTCGACCAGTACCTGAGGAGAGAACGACAACGCCTTCTCGACCAGCGCGACAAGTTCATGCTCGTTGTCACAGAAGCCTGATCCGAGACCACCCAATGCGTAGGCGGCACGTACAATCACCGGATAACCAAGATGTTCAGCCGCAGCCAAGGCATCTGCAACAGAATTCACAGCCTCGCTCTTTATAGTCCTGACATCAATCTCGTCAAGTTTTCTTACGAACAGTTCGCGGTCCTCGGTATCCATTATAGCCTGTACGGGAGTTCCGAGCACCTGCACTTCATACCGGTCCAGAACACCGCTGCGATACAGCTCCACTCCACAGTTAAGGGCTGTCTGGCCGCCGAAGGCAAGCAGAATGCCATCCGGACGTTCCTTCTCTATCACCTTTTCCACAAAGTAGGGAGTGACCGGCAGAAAGTAAATTCTGTCGGCAAAGCCTTCCGAAGTCTGCACGGTAGCGATATTAGGATTGATGAGGACCGTAGTGATACCCTCCTCTTTCATAGCCTTGATAGCCTGCGAACCCGAATAATCAAACTCACCGGCCTCGCCGATCTTCAGTGCACCGCTGCCCAGAAGCAGCACTTTCTTTATATTCTCATTCTTATTGCTTGTCGGAGTTGTCATTGTACCTGTAATTAAGATCTTAAAGTAAGGCTATGAATTCATCAAAAATAAATTCCGTATCCTTGGGTCCGCTTGAGGCCTCCGGATGGAACTGAGCCGAGAAGAACGGCATGGTCCTGTGACGTATACCCTCGTTGGTACCATCATTCATGTTTATG
Organism: uncultured Muribaculaceae bacterium; assembly: GCA_910584665.1. GTDB lineage: Bacteria > Bacteroidota > Bacteroidia > Bacteroidales > Muribaculaceae > JAAVFS01. The sequence goes on from CAJUBL010000017.1 coordinate 15,548, forward strand.
AACAGCGGTTCCCAGTCGGCCGGTAATGTATTCTGGTCAACGGCATACCCGTGATTCTGTGATGTAACATAACAAACATCCGAACCTACTTTTCTGACCGGCTGATTATGGCTGCGATGACCATACTTGAGTTTATAGGTACGCGCCCCTGCGGCCAGCGACAGCAACTGATTTCCCATGCATATACCACATATCGGCTTGCCTAATTCCATAGCCCGGCGTATGTTCTGTACCGTAATCTGAGCCATATCAGGATTACCTGGCCCGTTGGATATAAAAAGCCCGTCATAGGGAATCGTCATGAAATCGTAGTCCCAGGGGACCCTGATCACCTTGACACCCCGACGGGTGAGACAACGTATGATGTTATGTTTTGTTCCGCAATCCACAAGAACCACTGTCTTGTCACCTTCGCCATGAACCTCCACTTTTCTGCAACTGGTTTTCGCAACGAGGTTTTCCTGATTGGGATCATAAAAATCAACATCGGGAGTACCCTCGACGAGAATTTTACCGAGCATCGATCCCTTATCTCTCAGGTGCTTGGTCAACGCACGGGTATCGATGCCATATATTCCCGGAATCTTCTCCTCGGTAAGCCACTCGCTAAGAGACCTGTCTGCCTGCCAGTGACTGTGCTCCCATGAATAATCCTGAGCCACGATACCGCGGGCATGGATGTGATCGCTTTCATAGAACTCGCTGACATCATCCTTTTCCCTGCGCGGAGGAACTCCATAATTACCAAGAATGGGATAAGTGGTGACCAGAATCTGTCCCTCGTAAGAAGGGTCGGTAAGACTCTCCGGATAGCCTGTCATAGCGGTGTTGAACACTACCTCGCCGGCAGTCGAGGCATCATAGCCAAAAGATAGGCCTTCAAACCGAACACCGTCCTCGAGTTCGATGACGGCTCTACGTAATTGCAACATACGCGATATGAGGTTTAAATTGTATATATTATCTCAAGGAAACCCTACTCCTCAGAAATCGCGCAAAGTTACAAATAATCCTACAACCCTACAACCCTATGAAATAACAATTTTAAACTTAATTTTCAGTATTCCGCTATAAAGTTGCATATCAGTGCCGGACGTTGTATTTTTGCATACAAATCATAAAAATCATGACAATGAAATACATTATAATCGGAGGTGTAGCCGGTGGAGCAACGGCTGCCGCAAGGATACGCCGAATAGACGAGACCGGCGAAATAATACTTTTCGAAAAGGGTGAACACATCTCGTATGCCAACTGCGGTTTACCTTATTACATAGGCGGGACGATCGCCGACCGCGACAGACTGTTTGTGCAGACACCGGAGGCCTTCGGCAAGCGATTCAACATCGATGTCCGTATAAACGCCGAAGTTACGGCAGTCAATCCGGAAAGCAAAACCATAGAAGTGAGCAAGCCCGACGGATCCATGTACACCGAGACTTATGACCGGTTACTGCTGTCACCGGGTGCAAATCCATTCAGACCCACCCTGCCGGGAATAGACCTGCCGGGAATATTCACCCTACGGAATGTTGCCGACACCGATGCTGTAAAAGACTATATAAACCATCACAAGATACGCAACGCCGTCGTTATCGGAGGCGGATTCATCGGACTGGAGATGGCCGAGAACCTCAGTGACATAGGAGCCAGGGTATCGGTAGTGGAAATGTCCGATCAGGTAATGGCACCTATAGACTACTCTATGGCATCGATCGTACATAACCATATTGTGGAGAAAGGCATTCATCTGTATCTAGACACGGCTGTTTCTTCTTTCGGAGAAAAAGACGGAGCGATCGAAGTAACATTCAGTTCAGGCGAACGTATCTCAGCCGATATCGTTATATTGTCCATAGGAGTACGTCCTGCCAATGAACTCGCGAAAAAGGCTGGAATCGAGACAGGTTCACGTGGAGGGATCAAAGTTGACGAGTATCTGCATACATCAGCGGCAGATATATATGCAGTAGGCGACGTCATCGAATTCCCACATCCGGAGACCGGCGAACCATGGATGAATTACCTTGCCGGACCGGCAAACCGCCAGGCCCGTATCGTGGCCGACAACATGGTTTGGGGCGATAAAATAAAATATGAAGGATCCATCGGCACTTCCGTCGCAAAGGTATTCGACCTTACCGTGGCAGCCACAGGTCTGGCTGCGAAACGCCTGAAGCAGACCGGAACCGAATATCTGACAGCCACCATACATCCCAATTCTCACGCCGGTTATTATCCCGGGGCCGCCCCAATGACCATAAAGGTAGTATTCAGTCCTGAGTCAGACCGGATATTCGGTGCACAGATCGTAGGATATGACGGCGTTGACAAGCGCATAGATCTCCTTGCTCAGGTCATAAAAAACGGAGGGACAGTCTCTGACCTGACACGCACAGAACATGCCTATGCTCCACCATATTCATCAGCAAAAGACCCCGTAGCCATTGCGGGATATGTTGCAGAAAACATCCTCAGTGGCAAAATGTCACCCATATACTGGCGCGAGCTCAGGGATATCGACAAGAACAGCATAACATTGATTGACGTACGCACACCCGACGAGTTCGCCACCGGAGCAATCGGGAGCGCCATCAATATACCTCTTGACGACATGCGTGATAACATCGACCGTATCCCCAAGGATAAACCTATAGTTATATACTGCGGAGTAGGACTTCGAGGATATCTCGCATCCAACATACTGAGGCAACGTGGATTCAGCAATGTCAGGAATCTTGTGGGCGGACTCAAGACCTACAAATCAGCTACCGGTGATATAACTAATCCGAAGTCCGTACAAGTAACAGCATCCGGGAACAGCAAAGACACAACTGTTGACGACACCACATCTGTGATCAGCATCAATGCCTGCGGTCTGTCATGCCCGGGACCGATAATGAAACTTAAGAATGCCATATCCGAAGCCCCCGACGGCACAGTGGTCAAAGTCGATTCCACCGACCCCGGATTTGCACGTGACGCACAGGCTTGGTGCGAATCGACCGGCAACAGTTTCATATCCCACGAATCATCACGCGGCATCAGTAGCGTTACAATCCGAAAAGCCGGAAACTCGACTCCGACGACCTCAACGACACAAAGCGGAAAGGGCAAATCATTCATCATGTTCAGCGACGATCTTGACAAGGCTCTTGCCACATTCGTATTGGCCAACGGTGCCGCTGCGACAGGAGAGAAAGTCACAATATTCTTTACTTTCTGGGGACTTAATGTCATAAAAAAACGGCACAAGCCCAAAGTAAACAAAGACCTGTTCGGAAAAATGTTCGGAATGATGCTTCCGTCCCATTCCGGCAAGCTCAGACTGTCCAAGATGAATATGGGAGGTATGGGTTCAAAAATGATGCGGAACATCATGCGGAAAAAGAACGTCGAGTCTCTTGAGAATCTGCGTGACATGGCAGTGGAAAACGGAGTCGAATTCATAGCCTGCCAGATGTCGATGGACGTAATGGGTATATCAAAAGAAGAATTACTTGATAACGTCACCATAGGGGGTGTGGCCACTTATATGAACCGCGCCGAAGATTCCAATGTGAACCTGTTCATTTAAATCCGATTACCGTCATACAATAAAAATGGGGCCGTGACAACACAGCCCCATTTTATTTTGCTCGGTTATAACCGTTTATTTCTTGAAGAAACGGTTGAACAGGCCAAGGAAACCACGGCCGTGACGTGCCTCATCCTTAGCCATCTCGTGTACAGTGTCGTGGATTGCGTCGAGATTAAGCTCTTTGGCACGTTTTGCGATACGCATCTTATCCTCGTTGGCGCCGGCCTCAGCCATCATACGCTTCTCAAGGTTAGTCCTGGTATCCCAGACCATATCACCGAGAAGTTCAGCGAACTTCGCTGCATGCTCTGCCTCTTCCCATGCATAGCGCTTGAAAGCCTCTGCGATTTCGGGATATCCCTCACGGTCAGCCTGACGGGACATAGCCAGATACATACCTACCTCGGTGCACTCACCGTTGAAGTGATTATTGAGATCCTTAATCATCTCTTCGTCACATCCTTTTGCTACACCAATCTCATGCTCGGTGACAAATTTGCATACCTCTGTATCGTCGAGTTCCTTGAATTTTGACTTGGGAGCACCACACTGCGGGCACTTTTCGGGAGCTTCATCACCTTCATGGATATATCCACAAATGGTGCAGATAAATTTCTTCTTCATAGTTTTAATTTTTAAATTTCGGGTATATTCATGTTTAAAAGGGTAAAGATGCCACAGACCTCATTACCCAATTATATTATAACGCTTGAATACCTTGGTTAGTTTTTCGATAGCCTCGGCAACCTGCTCGGGAGTATGAGTGGCCATAAGACTGAAACGGATCAGAGTATCCTGAGGAGCCACAGCCGGCGAAACCACGGGATTTACAAAGATACCCTCGTTCTGAAGCTCGGTAGTGATGGCGAACGTCTTCATATTATCGCGGATATAAAGCGGAATAATAGGAGTCGAAGTGTGACCGATCTCAAATCCGGCAGAACGGAATCCCTCGAGTGCCATATGGGTCAGTTTCCATAGATTCTCCTGCCTTTCAGGCTCCTGTTCCATGATATCTATAGCCTTGAGAGCCGCAGCCGTCGAAGCCGGAGTAATTGAAGCGGTGAAGATGTATGAACGCGAGTGATGACGCAGGAAGTTGGTAATCTCCTTATCGGTAGCGATAAAGCCGCCAAGCGAAGCGAAAGACTTGGAGAATGTTCCCATCACGAGATCCACGTCTTCGGTAACACCGAAGTGATTGCACGTTCCGCGTCCGCCCTTACCGAACACGCCTATACCATGTGCCTCGTCGACCATAACAGTAGCATTGTATTGCTTAGCCAGACGCGTGATCTCAGGCAGATTGGCAACGTCACCCTCCATCGAGAAGACACCATCGGTCACGATCAGTTTAACCTTGTCGGGATCACATTTCTGGAGTTGCTTTTCAAGCGATTCCATGTCATTGTGCCTGTATTTGAGCGACGAAGAGAACGACAGACGGCGCCCCTCGATAATCGAGGCATGATCCTGCTCATCCCACAATATATAGTCCTCACGGCCTGTAAGACATGACACAACTCCGAGATTAACCTCAAAACCGGTGGAGTATATCATCACATCCTCCTTACCTATATACTCGGCTATACGTGCTTCAAGTTTTTTGTGAAGATCAAGTGTACCGTTCAGGAACGGAGAACCGGCACAGCCGGTTCCATATTTCTTTGTCGCCTCGATGGCGGCTTCCTTGATACGGGGATCAGACACCAGACCGGTATAACAGTTACTGCCGAACATCAGAACGCGCTTGCCGTTAATTATCACCTCGGGCTCCTGCTCGCTCGATATGGCGCGAAAGTAGGGATAGACACCTGCAGCCATAGCTTTCTGTGGCTCGGTATACTGTGAGAGTTTCTTCTGTAAGAGCTTCATTATATGAGATTCTCTATTGTATTACTGTTGATTCCTAAAATAATAGAAGTGATAGAATGACATCTATGCCTTATATCAAGTTGCAAATTTAGTAATTTTTTGGGGTTTCCTGTTCAAAAGACCTTGTATTTTAACACAAATGAAATACTTTTTTTTGTTAACGATGTCAAAAAACAACGGTAACAGTCATACATACAACTGCTACCGATGTCTATAATATTCAGCGACGTAGAGATATAGCACTACATTCCTATAACAATTCTCATGAAACAGGAATAGAGATAGTTGCCGGACGAAGGCCCGGAGCTGTCACTTTCAATGTTACCACACCCTGGCTTTCTCCACTCTGAACAATCGCTGTACAGCGTCCGCTGAAGAGATGCATCTGAGGAAGATGAAACAGGTCGAGCGAAGTTGCATCTCCGTTAGCCGAAGCACGATACCGGCCATTTCCGGTAACATTGAATTTCACAAGACGTGTATCGTCAGGACATAGGTTGCCATTGCGGTCTATGACCGAAACTGTAACATAAGCGAGATCTTCGCCATCAGCCTTCAGCACCGAAGCATCAGTATCAAGTTTCAGCGCATAAGGCTTTCCTGCTGTTCTCACGATTTTCTCACGTACCGCCCTGCCGTCGTGATCATAGGCGACAACCTTTATTTCTCCGGGCTCATAGACAGCGTCCATCCACATCAGACGATATCGGCGCAACAGAGCCATAGGGTCGGCACTTTCGGAGGCCTCTCCGGCACTCCAGAACCGCTGACGTCCCTGGCTCCGGCCATTGATGAACAGTTCAGCCTCCGGAAGACTGGTATATACCATCACAGGAGTAACCTGTCCTTCCCGCCCGGGCCAGGTCCAGTGAGGCACGACATGAAACGTGGTATCCTTACGATTCCACTGGCTGCGATACAGATAATAGCGATCCTTGGGTATCGACGCCAGATCTATTATACCGAACAGCGAGCTGTGACTGGGCCATGCGTCCGTATTGTAGGGTGAAGGTTCGCCGAGGTAATCGAATCCGGTCCAGACAAACTGTCCCATAGTCCACGGATAGTCCTCGGCCAACGCAAAATCGACATCCGGAATGTTGGACCACGAACAGCTCTCGGTATCGTAACCGCTCGACTGGTGATCCGGATACATAGCTGTACCTGATACAGCTACCGGAAATTTGTACACACCCCGTGAACTGACTGTAGATGCGGTTTCTGAACCTAGAACAACACCCTGAGGCAGTCTCTCGTAAGACTCGACATAACGATGTGTACGGTAATTGAGTCCGGGGACGTCGATCATCGAGGCAAAACCGTTCTCAAGCACACAGGAAACCTGGTCCATACCACATGTGACAGGGCGTGTGGGATCCTCGCGATGGCATATATCCTGCAGAAACTTAGCAACCTTATAGCCCTCGTCACTGCACTGAGTAGGAACCTCATTGCCCACCGACCACATCACCACCGAAGGATGATTGCGGTAATTGTGAAGCATATTGACCATATCCCGCTCGGCCCACTCGTCAAAGAAACGGTGGTAACCGTTCTGACACTTGGCGATATCCCACTCGTCAAACGGCTCGATCATCATCATAAGGCCCATCTCATCACACAGTTCCACAAGCTCAGGTGCAGGCATATTGTGAGATGTTCTGACAGCGTCACATCCCATATCTTTCAGCATCCTGAGCTGGTGACGCAGCGCCGGCCGACTGATAGCCGCTCCCAACGGTCCGAGATCATGATGATTGCAGACACCCTGAAACTTACGTGGCATTCCGTTAAGGAAAAAACCGCGCTCGGGAACAACCTCGACTGAACGGATGCCGAAGCGTGTCTCGCAGCTGTCAACATCACGCCCGCCATCATCCCTGACTCTTGTACGGGCGATATAGAGCGAAGGGCTTTCGGGCGACCATAACAAAGGTACAGAGACTTCGAAGTTCTGCTCCACCGGCAAGCCATGGTTTACACGCCCTCTGGTGGTACGCGAAGCCACGATTTTTCCGTCGGGCGCCACAATATCGGTGTTGACTTCGACATCACGGTCGGCAGAATTGAGAATCTTCGTAAGCAGCCTGACGGTTGCAAAATCCTTACCTACATGAGGTGTGGTCACGTGAGTTCCCCACACCGGAACATGTATCGGATCGGTCTCAACGAGATGGACATTGCGGTAAAGGCCGGCACCGGGATACCAGCGCGAAGAGAAAGGTCTGTTCTCGAGACGCACGGCGAGTGTATTCCCGAGTCCGTCGGAGTTCAGATACGGCGTAACATCAAAATGAAACGAATTATAACCGAATGGCCACTGTCCGACCTCATAACCGTTGACCCACACGCGGGCCTCGCTCATGGCTCCGTCAAATATCAATGAAACCTGCTTTCCGGGAGTTGTCTCAAATGTTGTGCGATACCATCCGGTACCTATATATGGAAGTCCGCCAGAACGTCCGGTCTTCAGTGTGGCTTTCTTCTCTCCATCCTGGGTTACGGCAACCGTCTGCAGGTCATGTCTGCGGTCAAACGGACCATATATAGCCCAGTCATGAGGCACTGTCACCTTCTGCCAGCCGCTGTCATCATAATCAGAAGCGACTGCCGCCGGATCATCATTGCGAGTAAATCTCCAGCCTTCTTTCAATAACATCTCATGGCGCTGAGCCATTGCACTGAAACTGACAAAGGCACCGAACAGCAACAACAGAACATTCTTCATAACACAATCTTTTCTTTGAGTATCAGGTTATCAGACGAATTACCGACCTGGATAGTGAATGAACCGGGATCAACAACAAATTCTTTCCTGTCAAGGTCATAATAATAAAACGATTCATCGTCGAGCAGTACTACAACACGGCGTGTCTCACCGGGCTTGAGATTTACCTTTTCGAATCCCTTGAGTTCCTTGGCGGGTCGTGCCACCCGGCATTCATCATCGGTAATATAGACCTGAGCAACCTCGGCGGCCTCACGTTTCCCCGTATTGGTAACATCAAACGATACTTCCATATTGTGTCCGCCCTTGTTTTCGACTTTCAGATTATCAAACCTGAATGTAGAATAACTCAGACCGAAACCGAACGGAAACAGCGGTTTCACTCCCGTGCGGTCATAGCCGCGGTAGCCTGTGAACACACCCTCACGGTAATCAATGTGGGAACACTCACGTTTCTTCGGTTCGGCATTAGCGTGATAGTTCTCCGAGCATGGATTGTCCCTGAGTTCACGCTCAATCGAGATAGGAAGCTTGCCCGAGGGTGACAGACTGCCGGTAAGAATCTCGGCGAGAGCCTGTCCTCCCTCCTGACCCGGATACCATGCCATCACTACGGCCCGCGCAGCATCAGTCCACTGAGCGAAATCGACACCGCCGCCGGCATTGACCACAACGGCAAGGTTGGGATTGATTGAGGCAAGACGTCTGATGAAACGGTTCTGATAACCGGGAAGCGAGAAACTGCGGTCAAAACCCTCTCCTTCAATATTACCATTGAAGCCCGTACAGTAAACAACATTATCGGCACGGCGCAACTCGCGCTCAAGCACTCCGTCATCGAGAAGTTTTATTGAAAGTTCAATAGTCGCATCAGACGTATTGTCAAAATACTCGACATAGATATCATAAGGTCTGCCGGCCTCTACATCATATTCCACTTCACGGGTAGACAATGAATGGCCGCCCCAGTCGGCAGCGAGTACCTTGCCGTTCACACTGATACGGTAACCGTCATCACCGCTGATGGTGATCTTTAACTGACCGTCACTGTCAGGGCGATAGAATGCTTTCCACTCAGCCGAGAAATAATCGGTCGGAAAATCGTCGAACGGCGCACCGCTCTTCCATGCGAACCTTATTGACGGATCGATACGCTCTGCATCCGGCTTGCCCTCGCGTTTCACATTCTTGTAATAACGGCCGGCAAAGCCCTTCCGTGTCATCGTCGAGTCGGTATAAATACGATCGGTGATATCATGGTACAGAACATTGTCATCAAGTACCACAGTCTTTCTGTGCATGGCTTTCAGGGCCTGCGTCAGCGGAGTCACCGAAAACGGCGACACGCGGCCGCTGCCGCCGCCGGTTTCAATCCTGTCGGCATTGGGTCCGAGAACGACCGTACGGCCTTTCAGGGGAAGCATGCCGTCGTTCTTGAGCAGCACGATACCCTCACGTGCCACATCCAGAGCAGTCTGGCGTGACGGACCGTAATCAAGTTCGACCGAATCATCCTTCTGGTCACGGTCAAGGAGTCCGAACGCGATGAATGTCGACAGCAGATGCTCCACCTTACGGTCAATCGCAGCCTCGGTGACACGGCCTGTCGCGATAGCCTCCTTAAGTAACGGACGGGTAAAGAACACACCCTTGGGCATCTCCAGATCAAGACCGTTGTTGGCGGCATTGACCGTGGAATAGACTGAAGTCCAGTCACTCATGAGCAAGCCGTCAAAACCCCACGTATCCCGCAACACGTCTATATTGAGCCAGCGGTTCTCCGTGGCATGGACTCCGTTGACCAGATTGTAGCTGTCCATCACAGCTCCCACACCGGCCTTCTGTACAGCCTTGCGGAATGCCGGAAAGTAAATTTCATGCAACGTGCGCTCATCTATATCGCTGCTGGCATGATGACGGCTCCATTCCTGATTGTTCCCTGCAAAGTGTTTGATCGTGGCGATGACACCGCGGGACTGCACACCGGAGATGTACTCGCATGCCATCTCGGATGTCAGATACGGATCCTCACCCATGTATTCATAGTTACGCCCGCACAGCGGCGAACGGTAGATGTTGACACCGGGACCAAGCAGTATTCCTACACCGCGGGCCCGGGCATCATCTCCGAGCGAGGTGCCGTAGCGGCGTGCCATGTCGCGGTTCCATGTCGCAGCAAGAAGTATGCCGCTGGGATACAGCGTGCTGTGGGGCGCATGGTTGCGTATGCCCTGAGGTCCGTCGGCAAGCCTTATGCGCGGAATGCCGAGACGCCCGACAGGACGCAGGGTGAATGATGTCTCTCCCGAGAGGTAATCGATCTTCTCATCGAGCGTCATCTGCGCCACAAGCTCACGGGCACGCGCCTTGTGCTCCTGGCTTATTGTCACTGCCTGCAACGACAGCGATGTGGTCGTCACACACACCGCCGCCGTCATTATGGTTCTGATCAGTTTCATTCTATACAGTTAAGTTTTAATGTTTTACCATTAACAATCACACGGTATTCACCGGTCTCAAGCAATCTTCTGCCTTCACCGTCAACACACGACAGATCGCGCATGGGATCTATTGTGAATGTATAGGTCACAGTCTCACCCGGTCTGATATGTTTCTTCTCAAAATATTTCAACTCCTTCACAGGACGCGTAATCGAACAATAAGGATCCTGAATGAACCACAGCACCGATTCGTCACCGGCCATACTACCTGTATTGGTAACAGGAACAGTCACTCTGATCTTCTCGCCACGTTTGAAGTCGGTCTTAGATGCGGTAATATCACCATAGCTATAGGTGGTATAGCTCAGACCATGACCGAACGGATATAGCGGCTGGCTGGTGATGTCCTGATAGAATCCCTGATGATGGCGCCCGCTGGGACGACGATTGTAATAGATCGGTATCTGGCCGGTTGAATAGGGGAACGTAATGGCCAGTTTACCCGACGGATTGATACGGCCCGAGAGAATTCCGGCCATGGCATCACCACCTCTTATACCGGGTTGCCATGCCTCTAAAATTGCATTCGAGACAGGTTCCAGGCGGTTCAGTTCCAACGGACGACCGTTTGAAAGCACAAGTACTATAGGTTTGCCTGCCTTTGCTACTTCCATCACAAGCTGTTCCTGAATGGCGGGAAGTGCTATCGATGACCTCGATGCATTCTCACCGCTCCACTGTATGTTCTCACCGAGGCATATGATCGCCACATCGGCCCATGCGGCTGTATCCACAGCCTCTTTAAATCCCGATGTATCATCACCATTACGCTTCGAGCCCTCGGCATAACGTATCTCGGCACGGTCTCCGAACTCGTTCACGATACCGTCATACCAGGTCACGACATTCTCCGGACGGCCATGACCGCACCATGCTCCGAGCATATCCCAGCCGTTTTTAGCCATCGGACCTATCACCGCTATCCTGGTAACATCCTTCAAAGGAAGCAGACCGGTCGAATCGTTCTTAAGCAACACCATTGACTCGGCGGCAAGCTGACCGGCTGTCTCCAGCGACGAAGGACGCAGAAAACGGTCGGGGACATCGGGAGTATACGGATTCTCAAACAGTCCGAGACGGAATTTCACACGCAATACACGGCGCACGGCCTCGTCAACAAGCGCCTGCGACACTTTACCCTCTGCGACAAGATCGGCAAGATGACGGTCATAGGCATGGCTCATCATATCCATCTCGAGACCGGCATTGAACGCACGCATGCCTGCCTCTTTCTTATCGGCGGCATGTCCCTGGTTTATAAGTTGTTCTATGGCGCCCCAGTCACTTACCACAAAGCCGTCATGTTTCCAGCGGTTCTTCAGCACCTCGGTCATAGTATAATAGTTGGCCGAGCCCGGTATTCCGCTTATATTGTTGAACGAGCTCATGAGCGTCTGGGCTCCGGCCCTGACACACATCTCGTAAGGCAGCATGTAGGTATCCCACAGAGTCTGCGGAGAGACTTCGGTATACACATAGTCACGTCCTGCCTCAGAGGCACCATAACCCACATAGTGCTTGATACATGCGGCGACACTGGTACTGTCACTCAGGTTTCTGCCCTGATAGCCACGCACCGATGCCGCACCGAAAACTCCGTTGGCATAGGGGTCCTCGCCATATCCTTCAGATACCCGACCCCAGCGTGGATCACGGGCGACATCAACCATCGGCGAAAAGGTCCAGTCGACACCCGACATACGGGCCTCCTGGGCCGATACGGCACAGGCCTTCTGTACCAGAGCCGGATTCCACGAACAGGCCTGGGCCAGCGAGATAGGATAGAGTGTACGGAACCCGTGGATAGCATCATAACCGAATACAATCGGAATAGACAGACGGGTATCTTCCATCGCACGACGCTGCATGGCGTTACGAAGTTTCGGATCTGTCTCGAAGTATATCAAAGAACCTATACCGGCCGGGATATCATTCACAATTCCGACATTGTTGACATTATTGTTACGGCCCAGAGTATATTGATTGAGTTGCAATACTTTCTCCTCCTGATTCATACGGGAAAGCAGGTCAGACACACGTATCTCGACAGGGACACGGCTATCCTTGTACAATATGGTCGAAGGTTCGATCCCGCTCAGATCGGTGATTTCACCCGGACTGGCAACGGCGGCATGCGCAGCCTTTTTAGCAACGGCCGCCAGATCGGGATTCATGTCGGCCGGTACATATGTGTTTGTCTCGGCATTGCCACCCATGATCTTCTCATACCAGGCACATGCCGCCGTGAAACGGCCCACACCGCGATCCAGATGATAGCCGTCACAATTCATGTTGTCACCGATAAACGATGTACGGGCATTCTGCACAGCGGTACCTGACGGGATGACAACCTTGATTTTGCCAAGCCTGGCGGCACGGTTGTTGGCATCGACAATGGCACGGTACATGGTCATCTGGTCATCGTCATACAGTCTGAAACCTGTATGGTCGGCACCCTGCTGGTAAGCCCATGTCTGATGCAGCACCGGAATATATTTCTTCGGACCGTTCTTCTTCACATAAGCCATCAGCTCAGGCAGAGACTTACTGTAAGTATCATACTTGCCGGAAAATTTGCTCGCCTGCTGGAACGAAATATAATCCCAGCTGTCATCGGCAAGAGCCTCCCTGATCGAGATGTTCTTTTTCTCTACACGTTTGCCGTCTGCGCCTATCTTGCGGTAGACATAGTCATGCCTGTCTTCACGCACATTGTTGAGATGACGTTCCAGCGGACAGCCGCCGATGTACAGATTGCCGATGATAAGAGTATCTCCGGCGGCGGCGGCAAGCTCGTGGAGATTCTGTTCCACAGCATCACGCGAGAAACTGTTACCTATTGCAAGCAGCTTCACCGTCCTGGCATGAAGTACGGCTGTACCGAACAGCATGACCAGAGAGAGCAATGATAGTTTGATCTTCATGATAATGATATTTATATTGATTTTTTATTTTTCAGCATCCCGTTTAGACTTATAGTAGTCACGCATCAGATACCATGCTTTCTTGCGCTGGCCGCGGTCCGAAACAAGTCCCTTGCGGTTCCAGCCCTCCTGATTGACGGGATGGAAACGGAACGGCGAGCGGAAATCGAACAGAATCCATGGCGACACTCCGGCAAGATTAGGTATATGACTGAACATCTCTATATTGTCACGATACAGACGTGCCTGATAATCCTCGCTCCATGACGACACTATATCCTCACTGCCCGACTGACCGTAGAGGGCCTCGCCGCCGAACTCAGAAATGATCAGAGGCTTGTCGGGATTGACATCCCAGACAGCTTTTTCGGGCGACAGAGGCCACGGGTGATACCAGCCCATATACTTGTTGACGGCGACGACATCAAGATTCTCTGTAAACGGATCATTCATAGAGAAGACCTTGCGGTCCCTGTCAAACTCCACGAGATCAAATGCCGCCACATAAAGACGGGTGGTGTCAATAGCCCTGCCTGTAGAGAGCAGTTCCCTGAGGAACGCATCGCGGGCTTCTCCAGGCTTCGTCTCGTTGGCAACGCCCCAGAACCCCACGGCACACCGGTTTCTGTCACGGCTGATCATCTCGGTCAGCATTCCCTTTGCTTTCTCAAGTGTACCGGCGTCGGTAAAATCAATTCCCTGCCATATAGGTATCTCCTGCCATAACAGGATTCCCATCTCCTCGGCCATTCTCACAGTATATTCATTCTGCGGATAGTGGGCAAGGCGTATCATGTTCACACCGAGGTCCCTCGCCTCGCTGAGCAGCATGGTTGCATCAGCCTTGGAGAAAGCACGCCCCATGCGCTGGGGAATTTCCTCATGAAAAGATATACAGCGCATGAACCGGGGCTCTCCATTGATAAGGATACGGGTACCGTCAACCTCGATATTCCTGAAACCGATACGTTCCTCCACCCGGTCATCGCCACCCGTTACGGTAACATCATACAGAACCGGCGCATCAGGAGCCCAACGCTTCAGGTTTTTCACATTCATCGCCCCCTGTACCTCACCATTCTCATCAGTGACTGCCTCAAAGCGCTTCTTCAGCCCGGGAATCTCCACCTTCACGCTCTGACCCGCAACCGGCTCTGACATCTTTACCTCAATATTGATAAGGTCCGGTTTATGCTTGTCAAGCTGTACCTTGTAATCATGCACGTAATTATCGGGCACTGTGACAAGCATCACATCGCGTGTGATACCGCCATAATTCCACCAGTCAAACGCCAGAGCGGGTATTGCATCCTTTGTACGGCGGTTATTAACCTCGACTACAAGGAAGTTGTCACCTCGTTTCAGATCGTCAGTAACATCTATCTCAAACGGTGTGAATCCGCCTTCATGGCTTCCTATAAATCTGCCGTTGAGATATACATTACAACGGTAGCTGACAGCACCGAAATAAAGAATCTCTCTCTTTCCCTGCTGTGGCTCTGCATCGAAATGACGTCCGTACCACACGGTACCCTCATAATATTTCAGTTCGGGATTCTGAGAGTTCCAGTCTCCCGGAACCTCAAGACGCAATCCACCGTCAAAGGCATACTCATAGAAATCGGTCTCACCCTCCGGCTGACGGTTCTCATACACTTTCATACGACCGCCCTGATCATACAGATCGACAATGGCATCCCATCGGCCGTTAAGCAGTCTGTACTGACGTCCATAGACGTTCACGAGTGCCGAACCATAGGCCGACAATACAGCACACGACAGTACAATAAATGATAATATCTTTTTCATTTCGAACAGTTTTTCAGATAGTCAATAACCCAACGCCACGCATCCCAGTGCTGCTCCACATAGTTGTAATGTCCGGTAGTCTCGGCAATACGCCGTTCTTTAGGTGCATCAATGACATTGTAAACAGAACAGGTGGTGGTCGGAGGGCAAACCATATCGTTGTAACCGAAGGTATACAGTCCAGGGACTGAAATCTCACGTGCGAAACTCGACACATCGAAGTATGACAGCGTGTTTATTACCTGCGGCGTATGGAAACGCTTGTCCTTCATCGTGTGGGGCCAGCCTCCGGCACGCCCTGCGGTATAACCGGCCATATCGCTCATGGCGGGATAGTACGACACCAGCGCATCGACCCGCTTGTCAAGTCCGGCTATGATTATCGACAGTCCCCCGCCCTGGCTGCCGCCGAATGTCGCAAGACAGCCGTTGTACCACGGCAGCTGCTCGATGAAGTCGATACCGCGCACACAGCCTGTGATCACACGCTTGTAATAGAAACGGTCCCGGTCATCCATATTGAACGAATGATACCCTTTAAGCGCTCCGTTATAGAGTTTTGTATAAACTTCGGCAGGCAGGTTTACAGGGATTCCGTGGATACCTACCTCGAGTATCATCACCCCTTTCTCGGTATTGCCTATATCTCCGTTATAGGCCCTCACTCCGGCTCCGGGAAGTTTCAGTATGGCCGGATATCTGCCCGGGGCCGACGGGACAGTCAATATGCCATACATACGTGATTCCCAGCCGTTGTTGGCCCATGATACATGATATACATTGACCTTGGGCGTACATTTTTCAGGAATCAGGGTCATCATCGGCTCCAGATCCCATTTGCGGGCATCGGCTATCGCTTTGTCCCAGAACTCATGGAAGTCGGCAGGCTGCACGGTAACAGGCTTCAGTTTCTCCGGAGAGAAACCGACGGTACCCATACCGGTATACTCGCGTCCGTCCTGCTTAAGCGTCACCTTGCAACGCATGAAACCCGGCTTATTCATTGTACCGGCATCGATGACAGCCTTTCCATTCCTTATCCTGACTGTCCCGCTCCTTAACGGTGACATCATGTCCTCGCTTACCTCATACCGTGCCTCCATGTCACCCATGGGAACATCACAGCGGGTAAACAGTACCTCAAACTTCACTTTCCGGCCCGGTTCGTAGTTCCACGACCCGCTTCCGGGATACACAGCGACATGATACAGCCGCTCGGCCGGCTGGGCAAAAGCCCCTGCCACCGAAAGCAATAATGCAATAAAAAAACTGACTCTCATAAATATAAATATTACAAATTCTAATCAATCCTGTACCTATACATCACGAAACTGTTCCTGCGGTCAAGAGCAACCCTGATATTACCCTCGGCATCAGTCCTGACAGTTCGGCCTCTGCCATCTCCGAGAACCGGTGTCAGTTTCAGTCTGCGTCCTCCCGGCAGCCAGGTCTTCACCGACGCTTCCGGACGGTCGTTATCCTCACGGTACAGCAACAGGTATCCGGCATCATCGCCCGTGACGGACTGGAACCCGGTCCACGAACGACCTGACGGTTCCTCTCCTATCGGCAGAATCACACCTTTATGAAAATCATGCTGTATCTTCCGGTATCCGTCGACAAGTGGTCTGATATCATATGCCTCGTCAGGCAGATTGGAAGCCTCCATCCATGCTAACGGCTGTCCGGCCATCGTTATTGCAAACAGATACCCGAAATCATAACCCGACGGTGCAAAACGGTCTCCTTCATATTTCTGCGTATTTCTCCATTTGTTCAGGAACTCGATCTGCAGCTTCTCGGCCGGAACATAGCGTGACAGCATCCACAGATTGCGCAGAGTCCAGTATGGATAATAATTTCCCCAGTCAGTGTAACGGTTCTCAAGGAATATGTTGCCATATTCGTTGAAGAAATGATACCCGCCGCGACGGCTTGCGGTAGCATCAAGGTTGAACATGACCTCGTTGCCGGATTCTTCAAGGACACGGTCGAAGAGCCGGCGCAGATTCTCCTCCCCTCTCTTCGACGATACGGTCAGACCGTCGATCTTGAACATCCTTATGCCGTATTTTCTCCACAGGCCTACGATTGTGGCCGCATCCTTCTCCCAGTCGGCAAAGTCATTCTGTACGCTGGGGTTGAACCACAGGCCTATCTCTATTCCTAATTCACGGCCACGCTCCACTATCGGGGTGAGACCTCGCGGATATTTCACGGGATCAGGAGTCCAGTAGGAAGCGTTGGCGTATATATCCCTGAACGAACCGCCGGCCGTCGCCGAGTTGGGACTCTTTCCGGCCTGCCATCCGTCATCGATCTGGAACAGAGAGATGCCCAGAGCCGCGGCTTTGTCAAGCTCGGCCAGACAGAATGTCTCGTTCACCTTAGCATCCTGCGAACGGTCTCCCCATGTGTTCATCATCACCATCTCGTCCCGGTCCGGATCAAGTATACGGCACTGTTTCTGATAACTGCGCAACGCAGTCAGGGCATCGAGCTCGCCACCTCCGAACGTACACAGCACCGATCCATAGGTCGATGTCCATTTGTCGGCCGTCACATCCTTCTCACTGACACCGAGTCCGGTCACCATGAATGTTCCGAAATCGCTTATGAAATCCCCCCCCCTGTAGGCCAGCTGTACTCCCGAACAGGGTGCCTCCTTGAGAAATACGAAACCACCGCCATTCTCACCGTCGGTAACCGTGAGTATGTTGCCGCGGTAGTTGGTCTTGCGGTATGAGATAAAATCCCTGCGGTCAACCAGATTGTTGTTCCAGTCGGTAATATCGCGGAACTCCACCGCGCTGCCGTGCCAGTGCTGGCCCGGCAACGACAGCCGGTCAAGAACTGCTGTGACAGGCTTTACCTTCATGTCCTCGGCATGCTCGATATTACTGCGGTCAGCGGCACTGACCTCTTTTTCAGCCACACCGCTCAGTGCGCCGCGCAACCTTGTACCGACAGCTATAGCAGGCACGCCGTCATACATACGGTATACACGCTCAACTTCAAGATCGCCAAGGCGATAACTTACCGTTGTCACCATGTGATCGGGGCGTATACCGTCACTTCTGAACTCGGTGACAACAAATCTGCCATCGGAAGGTACGGCACGGTTTACGGTAAAATCGGGTGTACCCGCCGTCGGGACAAAAGTCTTGCCCGACAGCTTGTCGGTCACACGACAGGTGATGAGATGACCGTTGTTCCACAGGTACACGCGCTCTATGCGGCTGTTGCCCATGCGCAACGTATCTCCATCCAGCATAGAATAGCAATCCCCTGCCGACGCCACAAAGGCCACGGCAAGGAATGCTGACAGTAGCAGTTCTCTTGATCTCATATCATATATTTCAATTATTCTTTAAGCATTCTCGGCTTCTCAAGCAACTGGCCGGGGAGATTGAAACGCTGGTTGTCGGGAAGCTCTGCGGCAGGTTTTCCGGCACCGGCCTGCATCATATTCCTGAGCTCAGGCAGGTGGCTTCGATAGATCTCGCGAGGAGACACACCATACTTCCTGCACAGAGATGCCGCCATGCCCACAACCTCGCCCATCATGCCGGTGGTACGCATCACTCTGACCGTACCGAGGGCGACATGAGTCACACTTATATTACGGCCGGCCATGAACAGATTGTCGATGTTGCGCGAGTAAAGGCAACGGTAAGGGACTGCATACGGATGTATATACACATGGTTGGTAGCGGCCTTGAACTCTCCGCCCGGAAACTTCCTGCTGTTTTCCGGATCGGGGAAATGCAGGTCGAGACTCCAGGTGGTAGTGAATGACGCATCCTCGTGAAAGACATTCTTATCGATATCATCCTGCTTCAGTATATAGTCGCCGAGCAGCCGGCGGGACTCGCGCTTTCCCGAGATATAAGCCACCCAGTCAAGCGACCGGTCTCGGTACTTGCCGTTGTCGGCGAGGTGATTCTTGAGATAGCTCCAGTTGGAGTAGATTACCATCATGCCATAGTCTCGGACCGTCTCAGCCTCGCTGACCTGATCACGGTTCATACCGGTCTCCCATTTCCACTCGCCCATGGTCACACGCTCGCAGTTCGAGTCATTGAACTCCAGGCCATAGCTGAACTCCGGGAAACGCACGGGCTTCCTGTCCTTACGTGTATACCACTGTATCGAAGCGCCCATTGTCATATTGTCAGCGACCTCAGGAGCTAACGGCTCATTGTACTGACAGCGAGACTCACGGCCCTGTGTATAATCGGCCCCGGCAAGGAAACCGATAGTCCCGTCTCCCGTACAGTCGCTGAACAGCGGGGCACCAAGCACGATCTCACTGTTGTTTTCTATATTCTGTATTGTGACAGTACTGATACGGTTACCTTCGGTGGTGACACTCATGGCACGGTAACAGGGGTATAGGGTGACACCCGGCTCGTTAAGTATGAAAGAGTCCTTTCTGGCATCTTCATAGAAATCGGCCGGTTTTGCATTTCCGGCCCGTGAGTGACCGAATTCGCGTATCATGCGTCCGAGTCCCTTGTTGGGACCAACCTCGGCATATCCGCCTAAATGTACCCTCACCTCCGAGCTGTTGTTGCCTCCCAGAACAGGACGGTCATTGACCAGCGCCACGTTCATGCCGCCACGGGCGGCACTCACCGCCGCACACATACCGGCGATACCGCCGCCAATTACCACAAGATCATAGTCGGCCCGACCGGCCACGGCTTTGTCAAGCCCCAGGGCTGCACGACGCGCGGCAAGCAGCGCGTCCCCTCCGTCAGGAAGCCGGACATCCTCATCGGTGGTAAGTACAATCGCGTCACAGCGGCCGTTGAACCCCGTGAGATCGTGAAGAGCAAGCTTATGGACACCGGCCTTGAGCGAGATCCTGCCGGCACACTGCCACTCCCATCTGTCTCCCTCGGCTCCGACTGTGGCAGGAAGAGTCTTTCCTCCGACTTTCACCTTGAATCTGCCCGGACCCTCACCCTGCTTCCATGGCGATGTCCAGTTGAATGTACGGACATAGACAGTGTATCTGCCGCTCTCCGGAATACTGATCTCTGTATCGGCATCAGCCACAGGGACGCCCATACCATGGGCCATGAGGTAAGGCGACCCCATCTGGTCCATAAACTGCTGGTCAAGCACCCAGCCGCCTTTATTACCGAACGACTCTGCCTCGACCCAGACATCGGCCGCCGATGCCCACGGCAAAGCCGCGAGCATCAGCACACCGGTAGTAAAATATTTATTCAGAAAATTCATCGTATGTTTACTGAAGTAAGTTGCAGCCAGCCCTCAGCGGTGATATCCCCCTTGGCCGAAATCTGTAATCCTATCTCATTATCCTTAGTGGTGTCAACCAGACCTACACCCCATATATATTCGCCGGCCTGGACTCCGCCCAGACTGAACCGGGTCTCATAGGTCGAGGGATGTCCCTTGATCCATTCGTTCAGGCATGGCTCCATGTCTACATACAGTTTCACGGGCTGGAGAGTCGACTTGTCGAGCAGTGCGAAAGCCACCTTATACTTCTGGTTCCACTGAGGGATATTTGTCGGACAATAGCCCCATCCCAGATTGCTCCAGCGATGTGTGACAGTAACATTGTCATTCCCGCCTGCCGATACCGGAACAGACACCTTATCAGGATACAGGCGGTAACCTCCCTCGGCAATGAACTCCTTGACAAGATCAAAGGCATCGTTGAACCAGCGCCATGTCTCGCCGCTTGTCATCGAGTTTGAATAACGGAAATCCATCATGTTGACCGCCGCGCCCTTGGCTTCATTGAACTCACCGCGGCGCACCTCGCCATGATCGGCATAGCCGTCACCTTTGATCGAGCCGCCATGTGACGACTCTACCCAGCCGCCTTCGGCAATGATGGGACGCTGGAAACGCATCGATGCCGCATAGTTGCGCTCCCATGTCGTATAATAACTCTTCATGCCGAATGCATCATGACGCAATGAATAGCCTTTGGCGACAAGTCTGTCAAGCAGTTCCTGAGCCTTGGCGGTGTTGGCATCGCCGAAACTCTTGGTATCCATTATACAGCGGTGATAGTTGATCACGCAGGGGACACGCTTGAAAGCACTCAGGTAAGCATCGCTCACCCAGTCTATTACAGCCTCGCGTGGCTCAGCGTTTCCTGTCGAATATGTCACCGTATGGCTCTCTCCCCATTTACCGAGACCGAAACCGCTTATGAACATTGTCACCTCCGGATCATCATACTTTGCGGCAAACGCCTTGAGGAAAGCGGCATATTTCTCCTGAAATACCGGATCGTCACAATATGGCGACCACACCTTCATGGTTCCGGTCACCGTTTCAAAGCCTTTGGCACCGGCCTGACGCACATAATCGGGAGTAAAGAAGTCATGCTTGTCCTGACTGTCGCATATCAGCGAGAAAGCAAGTTTAAGACCACGTTCCTTTGCTCCGTCCACAAGCATGTGGTAACGCCGGGCATATTTTGATGCCGACGCGGGCTGATCCCACACATAGACACCCTCCTCGGGATTAAAATAGGTCCAGGCGGCACGTATAAACAGCACGTTGGCATAGTCACATACATTTACATTACCCTCCGACGAAGGATAGTTGTCATACACCTCCCAGAAATCATCTCTCAGACCGTCTCCAAGACCGGTATAAAGGACCCAGCCGGTCATCGGGTTCCGCAGGTTTTTGTAACGCTCCGGCTTGATATTGACAATCTTGTTGCCTGCGATATTCCAGTCATGCGATCCCGGTACCGCATCGTCCTCTGAGCAGGATACGGCTCCGAGAGAGAGAACCGCGCCCGCCAGCATGGTGCAGGCGCGGTTCATTATTGAGGTTATATTGAAATCTGACATTGTCATTTTATTTATTTGTTAGCGAATGTTACAGTGAGTCTGTCGATGTCGACCACCACATAGTTACAGTTTTCGGGAACACAGAAGTAGGCGTAGCGGTTGTCACTCTGGCCGGCCACAAGCTGCATCTCCTCTCCAAGGGTTACCGGCAGATAGCCACGTTTGCTGTTACGCTTGGCTTCAGCTGTCGAACCGAAGGCATACACGTTGTTCTCTATGTTGGATACAAGGAAGTTCAGAGCTCCGGTCGCCGTCACCTTCGACCAGTCGTCAACCGACGAGCTGCGCGGCAGTGCATCACCATGATAGACGAACACATACGGGTTGGCAAGAGACTGTGTCAGCTTGTACTTGACCTGGAAGCCCGGTTTAAGACCATTATCATGAGCCGATGCATTGAATCCGCCCCACATCCAGAGCTCAGTCACCTCCTGAGTGTAAGGATTGATCTTGTCGACAGTATTATTATACGATACAGTCTTGTTGGGCATATCGGTCTCGGGCGAATAGATGGTAACACTGTGATCGGTTGTATTCACAACAATACGGTAGGTACCGTCAGCAGGGATATCCCAGTATGATGCAAGAGTACCGGTACCGGTCGGAACCTGCTCGAACTCATGGGCCTGGCCGTCATGGATATCATGGTCATTCCTGGCCTTCGGCACGAACGATACGGCCTTCTCCTCGTTGAACTCGACAGGCATATAGAGCTTGCCGGCCTTGAGCTCGCCCCGCCATGCATACAGGTCGTCGGCTTCAAGTGTGCGGGCGATCTCGATCTCCTCATCTCCGGTAGCCGCGCCGGTCATGTACAGGCGGTCCATCTCGATGATACTGCCGGCAGGTACAATCCTGACAGTACGGTTACCGATATTGATTGAGATACGGTAGTTGTCGGCCTCGGGAATTACCCAGTAATTAGCCTCTGCGGCATCGACCATCACAGCCGGCATATCGCTGTCGGTGATATCGGCGTCAGCCTTATCGGGCGAGATGACGTTATGCTCGTCTCCATAGATTACAGGGAAGTTGATCTTACCGGCAGAAAGGGCTCCGGTCCAGTTATATATACCGGAAGTAGCCGAGGTCGGAGTAAGCTCGATATCCTCACCGCCTACAGCATCTCCTCCCATGAAAAGACGGTCGGCAAGGTACTGCTTCGGGCCATAGGTCTTGACGGTTACTCCGGCTGTAGCGATGTCGGGAATGACAACGCGGGGGCCCTCGAACGAAGCTGTAACCGTGAGGTTGATCACCGTAGGCGTACTGGTAAGGCAACCGAAGTGGCCTGTGAGCATATCCTGCAGTTCCCTGTTGGTGTACTCACGGCGCAGGATACCGTCATCCTCATACTCCTTCTTTGCCGGAGCCTTGCTGCCTACGGCATCGATCTGGTACTGATAGGTTGTTATGTATTCGTTACCATATGGATGGGCGGCACTCCACTCTACAGTCAGAGCCACAGCATCCGGGTTGTTCTCGTCGAGCACGACATAGTCGCTTGACGTAGTCATCTGTATGACCGAGTTGCTGCGCGATAAGCTGTTATCAATATCCTCATCGCCGCAGGAGGTCATGATCCCTGCCGACAGTACCACAGCGACTGTCAGGCAGGTCATATTGCGATTTAAATTATTATATTTCATGATAATTCAATTTACAATTAATCATTATCCGTCAATATCCGGGATTGTTCTTGAGGTTGGGACACAACTCGATATCATGGGTGGGGATAGGCCACAGATACTGACGGTCAGGGAACACACGTTTCGCACCTAAGGCGACAAGTCCGGCATTATAAAGAGCCGAGAAATCGGCCAGTCCATCCTCATCAATCTGAGGCGTCATACCCCAGAACCACAGATCCTTCTTGACGATATTGTTCAACAGCTCGGTAGGCGGCAGATTGATGTAGTTGTAACCGTTAAGAGCCTTGGCGGCAAGTTTCCAGCGTATCAGGTCCATATAGCGCAGGCCCTCGTTGGCAAGCTCCATGCGACGTTCTATGCGCACAGCCTTACGCATCTCTTCCTGTGTGCCAAGCTCAACGGCAGGATAGGACGTCGTCGCTCCTACAGCCACACCGTAGGCGCGTGCCCTTACCTGATTGATGGCATCAGTGACCGTGGCGTCTAGCTCACCGAGCTCTATCTTGGCCTCGGCATACATAAGCAGTACATCGGCATAACGCATCATCATGTAATCACGCTCTACCTGCTTGCCGTTCTCGGTCCAGGAAATATCTATACCCTTCTTCCATACCAGTCCGTTATATGACGCATACTGATTCACAGCACGGTTGTCCTGATTGCTCTGCATGGATCCTGTAGTATAATTCATAACCTGCATCACATCGGGACGCGGATTGTAGTCAAAACCACAGTGTTCAGTACCGAATTCTACGATTGTCTTCGTACAGCGCGGGTCACGGTTGGCAAACGGATTGCGGGGATCAAACAGCGGAGACTCATCGACAGGAAGTCCGTCGGTGCACAGATAGGCGGCAAACAGATCCCATGAGGGATTGTCCGATCCATAGCCTCCGGCACAGCGGGGCAGTCCGTTGTTGACATACCACTGATCAAGCACAACTTTATTCTCGATCGAACGTGGTATGAAGAATATCTTCTCCGGATTCTCCTTAGTGCTCTGCAGGAACAGTTTCGAGTAATCGGGTTCAAGCTGGTATACCTTGAGGTCCATACATCTTCTGGCGGCGTCGGCGGCCAGGTCGAAGTCACCGTTATATAATGCGAAACGGGCTTTCATTGCCAGTGCGGCTCCACGGGTCGCATGCTGGGCGGCATTGCCGTAACTTACAGGCAGATACTCGATAGCCCTGTCAAAGTCGGCATAGGCCAGCTCCTTTACCTCATCTTTATTACGGCGTCCCTTCTGCTCGGCGGCTGTGATGGTCTCGGTACCGTCCATATAGGGTACGTCTCCGAAATAGCATATCAGCTCGGCATACTTGCAGGCACGGCAGAAGTAAGCCTCGCCGGCAAACCGGTTGAGCTTCTCCTCTGTCATGGTACCGGCGGCCTTGTGATAGTTGGCAAGCAGAGTGTTGGCTCGTGCTATCAGCTTGTAACTCTGCTGCCACAGATTGTAAACCTCCCACTGCTGGCCGTTCATTGTACCGTCAAGAACGGTACCGTTGCTGCCCGGATTACGGTTCTGCTGGCGATATGTGAAATTGTCGGTCCACTGTTCCGATCCCTCCAGCGGCTGGTTCCAGTAACCTAAGATATAGAACTCGTTTGTCGCCATCTCGAGCTCGAGTTCGTTGGAATACCACGACTCGCTGTTGCCCTGTGACAGAGGCTCCATGTCCATGCTCTCGCACGCTGTGGTGAGCAGCATGGCGGCCGAAGCCATTGTATATAATATCTTCTTCATTGTTTTCAGTAATATGGCTGATTAGAACTTAAGATTTAAACCGACTATGAGCGATGTCGTGATAGGATAAGCGCTCACACCCATCTCGGGATCCCACCCCTTGGGATAGTTGTCGATCGAGAACAGATCGCTGGCACTGAAGTATACGCGTGCTTTCTGTATGCAGGCCTTCTGGGTCCACTCTGCCGGAAGCGTATATCCGAGTGTCACGTTCTTGAGACGGAAATAGCGGCCGTTGAAAATCCAGAAGTCGGATGTCGCGTAGTTATTGTTTTTAGTAGTGTTGGTCAGGCGGGGATATCTGGCCGCACGGTTCTCGGCATCGGTATTGAATACACTCCAGTATTTACCCTCTATGATTGCGGGAATATTGCCGTAGTTGTCGCGCAGAGGCTCGACCATGGCGCGGTCCAGATACGAGTTCTGCTTTCCTATACCCTGAAACGCTATCGACATGTCGATTCCTCTCCAGCCCATATTGACAGTACCTCCGTACTGGAAGCGTGGCAGCGAATTGCCCAGAGGAACACGGTCATATTCCGACGATATAACGCCGTCAGGCACTCCGTTCGGACCGCTTATATCCCGGTACTTCAGGTCTCCGACTGTCACCGTATTGTTCAGACGGGCCGAGTTGTTCACCTCTTCCTGTGTCTGATAGATACCGTCACATATGTAACCGTACCACGCATTGAACAGCTCGCCGGCTCTCTTGACCTTACCGCCGCTTATGATGTCGCTGTTATTAAGATAATCGATTTTTGAAATGAAATCCGAAAGATTCACTGTTATACCGTAATAGAAATCTCCGTGACGGTCGTTCCAGCTCAGTTCAAGATCATAGCCGTGAGTCGACATCTTGCCGGCGTTGGTATTGGGATCGCTGTAACCCATCGACCATGGGATCTGGATGGCAAGAAGCATGTCGGATGTTGACTTCCAGTAATAGTCGGCGGTGAATTTCAGACGGCTGTTCAGGAAATACGCATCGACACCTATGTCGGTCGAGGTTGTGGTCTCCCACGAGATATCCTCGACAGCGAGAGCGCGGAGTGCCGCAGTCTTGTCCGACACCAGCTGACCGTTCTCATAGAAATATGCGTTACCGAATGTCATGAGCGACATATAAGGGAAATAGCTGTCACCTATACGTTCGTTTCCGAGTTTACCCCAGGAACCGCGTAACTTCAAGTAAGACAATACGTTCGGGTTACCCCCCCATGAATTTTTCTCTGCTTATGACCCAGCCGGCCGAGAACGAGGGGAACGTACCCCAGCGGTAATTCTTTGCGAAACGGGAAGAACCGTCACGACGCACATTGGCCTGAAACAGATACTTGTCATCATACGAGTACAGCAGACGCCCGAAATACGAGTTGGATGTATAGCGTGTGCCAGTGCCGCTGTTGTCCTTGTAATCATTGGGACCGATATTGAGATAAGGATACTTGGTAAGGTCATACTGGTCACGGGCGGCACCGAGATTCTCCGAACTCATTATATAATTCTCGTAACCGGCCATGACTGTGACATCATGCCTGCCGAACGACTTCATGTAGTTGGCGATGACCTGCGATGTGATATGCCAGTTGTCATTACGCGTCTCATCAAGCTTGTTGGTAGCCCATGACGACCCGTTACCCTCCATGTAGCCGCCGAAAGTATTGGGATCATCCATCAGCACATAGCTGACAGCCATGCGGAATGCTTTCTTTTTCGTATAGTTTATGAAAGGCGATACGATACCGCTTATGCTCAGCCCGTCGAACGGCTTGATGGTAAGCGAAGCCTTACCGCCGACCTGAGTACTGCGTGAAGTGCTCGATCCTCCCTCGCGGAGCAACGCATACGGGTTGGCACCCGACTTGCCGTCGGCATAACCGCCGTTCTGCCATACCGCAGGATAAATTGCCGGCATCTTGCGCATGTCGCCGAAAGGACTGTAATTGGTCGACGTGCTCTTGGCGTTGCGTATGTTCACATCAAGGCTGGCCGACAGATACTTGCTTATAGTGAAATCATTGTTGCTGCGGAACATGAAACGATGAAAACCGCGTCCCTCATACAGACCGTCAACCTCATCGTACGACAGCGATGCCTGCGACTTCACCGACTTGTTGCCTCCCGACAGTGATACCGTATGAGTCATACGCGGAGCCGAATCCTTCATCATCATACCCTTCCAGTCGGTGATCGGATAATGGTCCGGATCTATAGCATTGTTGCGGACCCAGTTCTTTACCTGATCGGCTGTATAGAGCTGGAAAAAACCGGCGGCCGGATTATCATTATACAGCAGCTCGTTGTTCATCTCCAGATAACGTGTGGCGCCGACCATCGTAGGCTGTGTGGTAGGAAGCTCCCAGCCGAACTCTCCGTTATAGCTCAGACTCAGCGACGACTCGTCACCACGCTTTGTTGTAATGAGAATAACGCCGGCGGCAGCCTTTGAACCGTATATTGAGGCGGCGGCGGCATCCTTCAGCACAGAAATGCTCTCCACATCGTTAGCATTCACATAGTCAATATTGTCACACTGCACTCCGTCCACAATGATAAGAGGACTTGAATTGCCTATGGTGGTAACTCCGCGCACATGCATAGAACCGGCTGACGCTCCGGGAGCATTGTTGTCGCGACGCACCATCAGACCCGATACTGAGCCCTGCAGAGCCGTCGACAGCGTGGTGGTCTTTTTGTTTACAAGATCCTCACCCTTTACCGACGCTACAGCTCCGGTAAGGTCCTTTTTCTTAACCGTACCGTAACCTATCACGACCACTTCCTCAAGAGTATTCTCGGTAACAGCCATGTCTATAGTCAGATCACTGGTGCCGTCAACTTTCACTTCCTTGGGCTCGTAACCTATATAGGTGACAAGCAGTCTGTCTCCATCGGCGGCATCGATTGTAAAATGACCGTCAAAGTCGGTGCTTACGGCGGCGTCTCCATCCTTGACCCTCACGGTAGCACCGATCATAGGTTCACCGTTCTCGTCAAGAATAGTTCCCGTGATCTTACTTTTAGGTGCATTGTTCTTAACAGTCCCGGCAACCGTGGTAATAGTCACCTGGCGGCCCGAGATGCTATACTTCAAACCGGCGGCACTGCACAGCTCGGCAAGTATGACATCCATTTTCTTGTCTTTCATCTGTATGTCGACCGCGGCGGAAAGTTTCTTCTCAACGCCCTCTCCATACATGAACACATAGTTACTGTTTTTCTCGATGTAGTTCAGTACATCCTTTACCGTCGTGTCGGTAGCATTCACGGTATAAAGTCCCGTGGTATTGTCCTGCGTCATGACGGTCGATGCCTGTAGCGCCGGCACGGAAGCCAGCGTTGCAAGCCCCATCACACACAGCACCCCCATACGGGAACGCCATTGCTGGTAATGCGATGTCGATTTAATCATAAGGTTGTGATAATTATTAGTTTATAGTTGTGATTTATGGTATTGCTGCAATTTAAGACATGTCCTTACTTTATACTTATCCCGCCGGCAGGGAGCCATCCGTTCACATGACGGTCGGCGGCTACTGCCATCTCCAGTGCCGGTCGGTTGCCGTTCGTCACATCCACGAGCGCTACACCCCATGTATATTTGCCGGGCTTTATCCCATTAAGATCAATCTCGGTAGTATATAAGGCCGGCGCCTCCTTCAGCCACTTCGACAGATCACTCGACTCCTCGACAGTAACCTTCACCGGGTTACCGTCCTTGTCAATCAGGGCTACAGCCATCTTGTAACGCTGATTCCACTGAGGTATGTTGGTCGGACAATAGCCCCACCCCATGTTGCGCCACTCACTCTCCACCTTCACAAGCTCTCCGCGGCGTGCCCTATCTGTTGCCGTCACACGTGCGGGATAGAGACGGTAACCGCCGTGAGCGACAAAACTCTTTACCAGCGGGAAAGCATCCTCGAACCACGAGCGGGTCTCGTCGTTGATACGGAAATCCATCATGTTCACACGGGCTTCGGCCGATGCGTCATACTCCCCCTTGCGTACATCCTCGGCATGCCCCTCGCGGTACAGACCCGAGGGATCGCGCCAGTAGCGGTGATGCGCACCGGTTATCCATCCGCCTTCCATGATGATGGGTCGCCTGAAATTCCACTTCCGGGCCATTGCCTTTTCCCAGTCCTGATAATAGCCGTGCATGCCGAAAGCATCATGACGGAGCGAGAAACCGAGATCTATTGCCTTTTCTATCATCTTCTCCGCGTCCTCAGGCACACTGCCCCACCCGTCATCGGCAGGATCGCCCAGCATGCGGTGATAATGTATCAGCATAGGCACCTTCTTAAAACTTGACGTGGCGAGGTCGATCACCCACTCGAATACCGGCCCCTTGTTGTTATTGTCCTTATATATCATCGAATGAGACTCACCCCATTTTCCCAACGAATAGGCATCAATGAACTCCACCTTCGAGGGATCGTCAAAATACTCAGCGAAAGCCCTGAAGAACTTGGCATATTTCTCCTGAAACACAGGATCATCGGGATACGGCGAACGGTTTTTCCCCGGGTTCCTGGGATCATAATATCCCTCGGCCCCTGCATCAAAAACATATTGCGGAGTGTTCTGTCCCTGATCACGTCCGTCGATGACAATACGGAATGCAACACGCAGTCCGCGGTCGTTGACACTCTTTATCAGCTTCATAAGCCGCGAGTCGGGATCGTTCCATATATACTTTCCCTCTTCGGGTTCGAACGACGCCCAGCTCGTACGCATGTAGGCACAGCTTGCATAGTCCGATACTCTTACCGTCGTGCCCCCGGCATCGACCTTCATGGAGTCATATCCCTTTTCGGTCCAGAAATTCTCATCCCACGTACGGCCCATGTACATGACCCACCCCTGAAGCGGGTTGCGCAGTACTCTCACAGTATCAGGCTCGAAAGTCACTGTACGGGTACGTGCCTCCGCTCCGGCGATACCGGCCGCAAGCATCGAGATAATCGCGATAATAATCTGTCTGTTAAGTTTCATATTATTTTTAAGGTATATCGGTTAATGCATGGTTATAGCTGTCGGGAAAACCACTGTTTCCCCGATTGTTGTATCGGTAATGTGAGAAAAGAATCTTGTGAACCCCTGGTATCAGACTTTGGTTCTCATGGTAATAAGGCTTCCTTCTCGTTCAATTTCCATCGGCACGATTTTACCTACAGACTCCAGCACCTTGTCTATACTGTCATGAAGGTCAAGTTTGCCATAGACTTTCACATCGCTGAGCGACGCATCACAGTCTATCTCCACCCCATAGTGTTCGCTGAGACGCCCGATGAGCTTTCCTAAACGTTCGCCCCGGAGCGACAGCAACCCGTCAACCCACAGCGTGTAGTCATTGACATCGACCTGCCTCATCGACGAGACCTCGCCGTTGACAAGGTCCACAAGGTCACTGGGCCTCATCCTCACCTTGCTGTCACGCTCTGTTGTCACCTCGACCGAACCTTCCACGAGCACCACCTGAGCAGTGGAATCACTCGTATTGCATATATTGAAAGTCGTTCCGAGCACTCTGACATCAAATCCGCGCGACTCCACCACAAACGGGTGACCGGCATCCTTTGCCACCTCGAGATAGACCTCGCCATCGACATAGATACGACGCTCGTCACCATCGAACCGTTCGGGATACAGCACGCGGCTGTGACTGTTGGCAACCATACGGCTGCCATCTGGCAATATCAGCTCGGCTCGTTTACCGGATTGCACCACAACCTCGCGATATCCCGCTTCGTCGGCCTCGGCCAATGTCGCTGTCGAAAGATCGATTGTCTCACCGGTGCTGATAAATCTGGCTCCGACCATACACAACAGAGCAAAGCATGCCGCAACTCCCCCCCACATCGACAATCTCAGCATACGACGCGTACGCGCAAGCTTCTCTGCCAGGATACGTCCGTGGACGAGGCTCTTTATACGGCTGTTGTCAACCGGCTCCTTACGGCATGAACATAATATCGACTCCAGGCGGTCTTCATTACCGCCGGCAGCAGACATATTCTGTTCTGTTTGGTTGGTCTTCATCGTTATTGTGCCGTTTCTATTATTAATGTCGCCTTCTGTTTAAATATATATAGGTGGTTTTTGTGATTTTTTTGTTAAAAATCATGCATCACTGCAAGAATCCCGATCCATACGGCAAGACTGGTCGGGTTTAGCTTCTTCTTTAGCGCATCCATGGCATATCCGACATGATAATTGATTGTCGCCACCGAAATTCCGAGCAATGTCGCTATCTCCTTGTATGGAACACGGTCTATCTTGGCAAGGAAGAAAACATGTCTGCATTTCGGAGGCAGCTCGTCAATGGCACGGTTCAAGGCCGCCATCTCCTCCTGAGATATCAGAGCGTCGTCAGGCGCATCAATATGGCTCACCGTGTAATTTTCTATGTCATCGATCGATACACCACCCGGCACAGTCGACTCGTGACGCAGATAGGACACAGCCCTTCGGTAAGTAATCGTGCGCAGATAACCTGACATCGACTCGATCTCCAGCAGACGGCCCCTGTTCTTCCATACTTCATAAAATACATCGCTCACCACCTCCTCGGCTGTCTCCCTGACACCGACTATCCCATATGCATAAACATACAGCGTTCCTGAATAGTAATCCATGAACGCGTCAAGTGCTTTCTCGTCGCCCTTGGCTATGCGATATACGATATTAGCCTCCATTTCAATGGTTATGCAAATATGCTATATATAAGTATAATCGTAATGCAAAATTATTGATATTACACTGAATAACCTAAAAAATTTTTGTTAAATCATTTTTAACAGAAAACAGTCGGGATACCGATGGTCGCCATCGTATATCCCGACTATTTTCTGTTATGCGGGCGGGGAAAGCCCGCAATTCATTAAAAATTACTTGTAAACCTATTGGAAACCTTATTTTTTTATAACTTTGAATACTGAGTTACCGGCCTTGATGATATACATCCCGGCCGACATGCCCTCCAGTGATATCACATTCTCACGTGTCACAGCCACCCGGCGGCCGGTTATACTGTAAGCCTCGGCAATTCCTTCATGACCTTCAATATTGTAAACACCGTTACCCGCCGCAACAAGTTTCACTACCGCACCATTATCAATCACAGCATCTATGCCGGTATTGATGTCGGGATCGGCATACGCTCCGTTCATACGACCCTCGACACGCTCGTTGCCAAGCTGGTCGACATTATAGTCTGCTATATGGTAGATACCCCAGCCCGAGACAGCGTCCGCAGTCTGGGCGCCGGTAGCACCATACTCAAAGTAAAACGGCTTGATGACACCATTTCCGCCTAATGTATGGTCACCGAACACAGTACCGTATGTGCAATCCTCACCATACTGGTCGCCACCATCCTTCGCTGCGCCGGTCTTCCACTGTAAAATCTTTTTCGGCTCTGCGACAGCATCGACAACAGGGCCGACATAGTTCCAACCGCCCGACACAAAGCTGAAGTTCTCACCCTCGGTATCACCGCTGAAAGCAAACGACCCCGTCTTCTCACCGCCCACAATGATCGAGTTCACAATCCCTATATTGGCATATTGCGTCGAGGCGATCTCAGCACCGGCCGCATCTCCTGTAATCGTATTTCCGGCAATAGTCGAACCTATAACATTCAGCCTCATGGCAAGATATTCGCCACTTGATTTACCGTTAATATATATAGCTGCCCCATCCGATTGTGCTTTATTTCCGGTAATAGTCGAATTTATGATGTTCAGCTGAGAGCAACGCGCTGCAAATATAGCGCCTCCCATTTTTCCATAAACCGTATTATTTGAAAAACAGCAACGGTCAAATGTTATATACTCTTTTATACGGTTGGACAGATTCTCTGATTGTAATCTGACCGCTCCTCCACGATGTGCGGTTGAATTATTTCTGAACACACATTCTTTAAACAATACTGTACTTCTATTTATAAATGCCGCCGCACCTCCACGGTTTCCATTCGCACGGTTTTTATAAAAATTACATCTGTTCACTTCCACACTGCCCGAATTGTCGATAAACAACGCTCCGACCTCAGCATTTTCGTTTTCTGTATTTGTATATACACATGTAAAATCAATGTCACTTATTACAATCGGACGCGTCGTAACATTATGACCGGTTGTCGCACTTGCCCATATCAGTCCCGATGCATCACCTTCATTAGCACTGCCGTTATTGTTGGTATCACCCGACAAGACTGTACGTTCGCCACTCTCATTACCATTGAGTGTAAAACCGGTATCTTTGTTAAATTTGATTGCTCCGCTTAACACATATACACCGCCGGCAAGATTATACACATCACCGTTGGCATTTTTGGCGGCCTGGGTTCTGAAATCCTCCACACCGAAAGCATTCTCCCAGCTGGAGCCATCCTTGCTACCGGCACCCTCAGGTGAGACATAATAAGTTGCGGCAAACGACATTGCCGGAATAAAAGCCACGACGGGCAGGAGTAAAAGTTTAAATCTCATAGTCGAAACAGTATTAGTTTTAAGTAAAAAAATAATTGTCTTTGAATTTAACGTCGCGCAGTTGAAAAAAAACTATAGGTCAATAACACTAAAAAACTTTTAATTCTTTTTGCATAATTTACGTACATCGTTCAACCTTAAATATCAATCAGAACGCTTTCAGAGCAATGCAAAGAAAGAATCTGCACTAAAATCAATTCCGGATGGTTAAATTTTAATCTGCGTAATCTGCGCTTAAAAGTATTTGATGCGGTTGTCCCACAAAAAAAGACAGACACCATTCCTGTTTTCCGTTTTTTTATCTAAATTTGACAGACCGTTTTATTATAAACCTATCACGACTCTGCTTATGAAATCCAACCGACTCATTTCCGCTTTGGCCATGGCCGCTATATATTCGGCTACAATGCACGCCGCCATTGAACTGCCCGATATAATAGGAGACAATATGGTCGTCCAGCAAAACACCGATGCCCGCATATGGGGATGGGCAACACCTGGCAGCCGGATTACCGCAAGCGCATCCTGGGCTCCGAAGAAAAAAGTAACTGCCATAACTGCCGGAAACGGCCGATGGGACCTCGAACTGCCAACCACATCGGCAACATTCAGCCCCCAGACAATACACATCACCGGTGACGGCAGCGACATCTCCCTTGCAAACGTCCTCGTAGGCGAAGTGTGGTTCTGTTCAGGGCAGTCAAACATGGAAATGCCTCTGCGGGGATACAACATGCAGCCGGTAGACGAAGCCCCCGAAGCGATTGCCTATTCAGGCAGATATCCAGGAATAAGATTCGCAACTGTATCCAGAAAAGCCTCGTACACCCCCATGGATCGTGTCGACAGTCCGTGGGTAGAGTGCAATCCCGGTAATGCCCCGGACTTCAGCGCCACGGCATTCTTTTTTGCACGCGCCCTTACCGATATTATTGACGTCCCTGTCGGTATAATATCGTGCTCCTACGGTGGCAGCAAGGTGGAAGGATGGCAGTCTCGTGAGCAGATAGCCCGCTACCCCGAGTGGGATATAGACAAGGAAGCGGCCGACAAAGACATGAACGAC
>CAJUBL010000018.1 GCA_910584665.1 uncultured Muribaculaceae bacterium
CCGACCCCATGGCCGGCGACTACCCTCACCTCAGCCCATACATGTACTGCGCCGCCAACCCCGTAATGCTGATCGACCCTACCGGCAGAGATATATGGAAGATCAACGAGAAAGGCGAGGTAGTCGAGTGGAAAGAGACAAAAGAATATGACCGTTTTGAATTTTTGGATAAGGACAACAACATAATAAAGAACGACCAGGGCGAGGAGCAGGTCCTGCAGTTCGAGTACGGAACGGTCAGAAACTACCGGCAGGAAAAGTATGCGGGAGTGAAGTCATCAAATTATGGCGAAAAATCGGGAGTGGTCGACATCTTTGAAATCAGGGGTGATGATGCCGGAACAGCTGTATTCGAGATGTTCTCACAGAATGTGACCGGCGTTACAGATAATGAGATCGGACTGATCCGGACAGGAGCTAAAGGGAAAAACGAACGCAATTTCATTACATCCGGACATCAGCCTAATACCGAGACCGGTACCTCTCCGCTTTTCAACGGACAGCTACACAACGGATATTACATCCGTGAACATGTTCACTCCCATTCCAGAAAAAGTAATATCACAAAAGGAGATCTTACATCCAAACTTTATATCCAAGGTTTCCTTTACGAAAAATATGGATACTGTGCGGATTTCTATATCTATTATACTCCGACTAAATCATATATTAAATATTAGCTTATGAGATATTCCATTTCAGTCCTGACAGAAATTAAAGTATTCTGTGTATGTGTTATACTGTCATTCATGACAGCACACATTTCATGTGCCCAGACTGCCATAGTCAAGGAATATAAAATAGTGGATACAAATCTTTTAAAAGAAATAATATCGAATCTCAGGTCTGATTCAGTAAAACAGCAGATCAAAAAATATATACATCCTAATGTCAGGTTTAAGAACTGGAAGTATATAAATAGAAGTATATAAATATAGGGCTACATGAATATCCCCTGTATTGGTCCCATAATAATGCTGATGATTTAATCCCCGATCTGATACCTGAAAATGTAAACCTTGACAGTTGCAGACTGGCAATAATAATTACATTGGACGACCATAAATTATCTGATATATTTACAACATACAGGAGAGATACAATTTTTATTAAACGTTCTCCTCATTTCCCAGAAACAAAGAAAATGAACGAAATATATATAAGACCTACAAACAGGCGTACGGTTATTACATATAATCCCAAATACCCATGCTCAACTGACTATATAATATTACAATTTTTATATATTGACGGGAAACTGTATTTAAATCCAAATCTGGATGACTGGATACGGGCATACTGACATTTCACTGTTGTATTTCATACAGGCCGCACGCCATTACATCGGCCCGTATGAGTTTGACGAACAGGGCGGCAGGCTGACACTGCACCGCATCAGTGTGCCGTGGGGCTACATCACCGCCGGCCGTGAGGCGATGACATATGTCACCGACCACCGGAATTTTCATTACGGATCAACCGATTGAAATCCAATCGGCGTCCTACCCGGACGCCAGTGACAGTGTCACCCTGATCCGGGCACGCCGATACACCCGACGTACCCGGTTACTGATAAAACAACGCCCTACCGGACGCTTAATTAAATTAATACAGTGTCATGTATGAATACGACCCTTTGTGTACATTACTTCCGATTTAATATAAAATAGAGGCATACCGGACGCTTAATACGGTTCATGTAAGGATACGGTCATGTTGTGTACTGTGCTCTGGCACTGATTTGCTATCGGTCAGTCGGTGAGTAGATCAGGACGGAGGCGGCGGGTGCGTTCGAGCGCCTGTTCCTGACGCCAGTCGGCTATACGGGCTTCGTGTCCCGACAACAGTATATCGGGAACGCGCCATCCTTTATATTCGGCCGGGCGTGTATATACGGGGGGTGCCAGCAGGTTGTCCTGAAACGAGTCACTCAGGGCACTCTGTTCATCACCAATGGCACCGGGTATAAGACGCACTATGGCATCGGAGATTATTATTGCGGGAATCTCACCACCTGTCAGGACGTAATCTCCGACCGATATCTCTCTTGTGATCAAGTGCTCACGAACACGGTAATCGACACCCTTATAGTGTCCACACAATATTATGATATTTCCGAGCATAGACATAGAGTTGGCCATCGGCTGGTCAAAGACCTCACCGTCGGGTGTGGTAAATATCACCTCGTCATACTCACGTTCTGCCTTAAGCGCTGATATACAGCGGTCGATAGGTTCGACCTGCATTACCATACCGGCCTCTCCTCCGAAAGGATAATCGTCGACCTTGCGATGCCTGCCGGTGGTATAGTCTCTGATGTTGTGTACATGAAATTCCACGAGCCCCTTGTTCTGAGCCCGTTTGAGAATCGAGCAGTTAAGCGGCGAATCAAACATTTCGGGCAACACGGTAAGTATATCTATGCGCATATTTCAGTAACCTTGATAATTTTCCGGACACAAAGATAGGAACTTTTTTTGAGGTAAGGCGAGGTTAAGTCGGGTGTATTTACTACTTTTGTGAGTTATATGAAAACGGGACCAAAATCATTCATGCAGATTGCCGCTGACCGTGGCCCGGTCATGGGGCTGATTTTCTGTACGGTATTCTTCGCGGCGATATATTCGCTACGCTATCCGGTCATGTCGCTGGTGACATTGGCAGGATTGCTGGCAGTGCCTGTCGTGATATGGCTGATGATGAGGGAAACGTGGCTCAGATCGCATGGGACTATGCCGTTCGCGACATTGTGGACACAAGGCATAACAGCATTCGGATGCGGTGCCATGATACTTGCCGTGGCCATATACATATATTTCAAATGGGTCGAGCCGGACCTGCTGATAAATGCCCTGCAGTCACAGGCGAACAGATGGGATGCCGCCGGTACCGAACAGTCAGCGGCCAATGCCCGCGCCCTGCGGCTGATGATCGACGGAGGGGCAATACCCCACCCCAGCGAAACAGCGTTCCAGATGTTATGTCTCACTGTATTCACCGGCTCGATGCTGTCAATGCTGCTGGCGTTCATAACCCGTTTAAAGAAAGTCAAATAAGTCAACATCTATCATGGATATATCGATAGTAGTACCATTATATAACGAAGCCGAGTCGCTTCCCGAACTGGAGGCGTGGATAGCCCGTGTGATGAAAGAGCACGGCTACAGCTACGAGATACTGTTTA
This sequence comes from uncultured Muribaculaceae bacterium, assembly GCA_910584665.1. Classification (GTDB taxonomy): domain Bacteria; phylum Bacteroidota; class Bacteroidia; order Bacteroidales; family Muribaculaceae; genus JAAVFS01. The sequence continues at coordinate 3,185 of CAJUBL010000018.1, forward strand.
TCAACGACGGCAGCACCGACAGTTCGTGGGAAGTGATCGAGGATCTCGCCCGCAATAACAGATCGGTAAAAGGTGTATGCTTCAGACGTAATTACGGCAAGTCACCGGCCCTCAATACCGGTTTTGCCCGCGCCAAGGGAGACGTCGTCATAACTATGGATGCCGATCTGCAGGACTCGCCAGACGAGATTCCCCAGCTGTACAGGATGATTACCGAGGAAAAGTACGACCTCGTGTCGGGCTGGAAGCAGAAACGCTACGATCCGCTATCAAAGACCATACCGACCAAACTGTTCAACGCTACGGCACGCCGTGTGAGCGGCATACACAATCTCCACGATTTCAACTGCGGACTCAAGGCCTACCGCAACAAGGTGGTCAAGCATATCGAGATATACGGTGACATGCACCGTTATATTCCCTATCTTGCGAAGAACGCCGGATTCACCCGCATAGGCGAGAAGACCGTACATCACCAGGCGCGCAAATACGGTAAGACGAAGTTCGGTCTTGACCGGTTTGTCAACGGCTATCTGGACCTGATGACACTGTGGTTCACATCAAAGTTCGGCGGCAAGCCCATGCATTTTTTCGGTCTTTTAGGCTCGCTGATGTTTTTAATCGGTCTTGTTGCCGTAATGATAGTAGGATTCGGCAAGCTGTGGCATATGCACACGGGGGCTCCCTACCAGCTGGTGACATCGTCACCTTACTTCTACCTGTCGCTCGTGATGATGATACTTGGCACACAGCTTTTCCTCACCGGCTTCATAGGTGAACTGATAGCCCGCAATTCAAGCCGGCGCAACGACTACGAGATAGAAACCGAGATAACCCGCGACGATGAATAAGGCGCTTAAAACCATAGCGACAGCAGTCCTGCCGGGACTTTTTGTCTGGGGATGCAACACCTCGGGATGCACCGACAACCGAAGCTCAATACTTTTAGCCGGATTCTACTCCTCGTCCACATTGCGGGCCATCACAGTCGACTCGCTCGAGATGGGAGGTGTCGATGCTCCCGACGACTCGCTGCTCGTTGACATCGACCAGCGCCTCAACCAGGTATATATGCCACTGAGATCAGACAACACATCAACTCAATTCTGCTTTCACTATGCGTCCAAGGCTCTTGACTATCCCGAACTCAATGACACGGTCACGCTTGAATACTCCAGCGAGCCATATTTTGCCTCGGAAGAGTGTGGCGCCATGTACCGTTACCATGTACAACGCCTGGAGTACACCACCCACATAATCGACTCGATAGCGTTACCGGACTCGCTTATCAACAATGCCAACATCGAGCGGATGAAGATATTTTTCCGCACCGAGAATCCTGACAACACACGACAATGAGACTCCAGATATACAACATACCGCTGTTAACCGTCATTGCCGTAATAATGATGTCGACAGGGTGCTTACGGGCATCGGCCCAGCGTCGTGTCTCCCCGGTCAACACTCCGGCCACAGCGACACAGCCGGTCAATGAGAACAAGCTGCCGAGCGACTCCATAGACCGCTCCAAGCTGGTACAATACCGCGATGACAAGGGAAATGTAGTACTCGTCGACACCATCACAGGCCAGGAAATCGTCGACTCGGCGGCCATGCCCAAGGTACCGCCCATGATCTATCCGCTGGTCTACGACGCATCGATAGGAGTCAATCTGTGGGACCCGCTGATGCGTGCTTTAGGCCAGAGCTATGGTCTTATAGGTTTCTCCGCCCACTTCAACATGCACAACAGATACACAGCCGTCTTCGAGGCAGGCCTTGGCGAAGCCGACAACACTCCGGCCGACAACAACTACACCTACCACTCGGGTGTAGCGCCCTACTTCAAGATCGGTATGGACTACAATTTTCTGTACAACAGCAATCCTGATTATCAGATTTATGCCGGTCTGCGATATGGTTTCTCTCCGTTCAGATGGACGCTGCGCAATGTCACCGTCGACAACAGTTACTGGGGCGAGCCGTCCGAGCTGAAATTTCCGGATCTCAACAGCACAGCCGGTTATCTCGAATTTCTCTTCGGCATAAAAGTCAATATCTACAAAGCTATATCAATGGGCTGGACATTCCGCTACCACCGCCTGCTGCATTACGGTCCCAAAAACAACGGCAAGCCCTGGTATGTACCCGGATACGGCTCTACCAACTCAGCTATCGGTGCCTCAGTATCGGTCTACTATACTCTGCCCCTGCATTCCCGCAACAAGACCGACGGCATGGAACCGGGACCAGTGAGACAGCCCGGCGAAACTCCGCCTCCACCCGATCCGGAAAGTAACGGTCCGGACAAAGCATCAGCACCGGACAACAGCGATACCGCAACAATCACCGAGTAAACCACCCCGACCGCGACAGCCATGAAAAAAATCGTAATCGCAGGAGCATCATCAGGCCTTGGAAATGCCATAGCCCGTGTATACGCCTCCAGAGGATGGCGGGTAGGTGCAACCGCGCGCCGTTCCGGCCCCCTGGACAATCTCGCCGCTGAATTTCCAGGGCTTATAGAGACTGCCGAGATCGACATCACCCGGACTGACGCACCCTTCAGGCTCAAAGACCTGATAACACGTCTCGGAGGTATGGACATATACCTGCATGCAGCCGGAACGGGAAAGCAGAACCCCACACTCAATACCGATATCGAGCGCACCACACTCATGACCAACTGTGTGGGCTTCGCCGCCATGACCGATACTGCATTCAACTATTTCAGGGACCATCCCGAAGTCCACGGACAACTCGTCGCCATAACATCGGTCGCCGGTACCAAGGGGCTCGGCATGGCCGCCTCTTACAGTGCGTCCAAACGATTCGGATCAACCTACCTGACCGCTCTCGAGCAGCTTGCACATCTCGAGGGAATAAAACTGTCGATCACCGACATACGTCCCGGCTTCATCGCCACAGAGCTACTAAATCCGGATAACCGCTACCCCATGCTCATGACAACAGAACATGCTGTACCATTGATTATCAAAGCGATCGACAGGCGACGGCGTATAGCGATAATCGACAGCCGGTGGCACTGGCTCGTCACGGTCTGGAAAATGATTCCACGCTGTATGTGGGTCCGCTTCAAAGCCACGACAAGCAAAAAACAATCATAATCCGGACCAAACGTATCATAGTGCATGCTGAACTTAACAAAATATAAAAGTAAAAAGACTCACCTATAAAAATCAACTATTATGAGAAAGATCGCATTGTGCAGTGACCATGCAGGTTATGAACTCAAATCAATAGTAGCAGGATACCTTGAGTCACAGAATATCGAATACAAGGATTTCGGTACTTACAGTGCCGAAAGCTGTGACTATGCCGACTTTGCCCATCCCGCAGCCCTCGCTATCGAAAGCGGCGAATGTACAGAAGGAATAGGCATCTGCGGCAGCGGAAACGGAATAGCCATGACCCTCAACAAGCATCAGGGAATCCGAGCCGCCATATGCTGGCTTCCGGAACTTGCCGGCCTGGCCCGCCAGCATAACGACGCCAATGTACTCGTACTACCCGCCCGCTTCATCGACCCTGTGCTGGCACTGCAGCTGGTCGACATATACCTGTCAACACCCTTCGAAGGAGGCCGTCACGCCCGCCGCATAGCCAAGATGCCCGTACAGTAATATGGTAACCGACCAGTATACCTTCCGGACCGAGATCAAGGTGCGTGACTATGAAGTTGACGTCCAGGGAATAGTCAACAATGCCCGCTATCTGCACTATCTGGAACTCACGCGTCACGAGTTCTGCGACTCTATAGGCTACTCGTTCAGGGAAATGCACGAACGCGGCTATGACCCGGTGCTGTCTCATGCCGACCTCGATTATCTCACTCCGCTCACCATGGGAGACACCATGACGAGCTGCCTGAACATACGCCGTAAAGGCCCCCGCTATATTTTCGATCAGGACATATATCGTTCCGACGGCACCCCGGTGATGAGGGCCCACATTACGATCGCAGTGCTCCACGACGGGAAGCTCACGCGCGGGAATGAACTACAGGAAGCATTCGGTCCATATATAACATCATGAACGACGATCAAGACACCCTACTGTCACGCATCGCACTGTCACTTCTGCCGGGAATGAACGTGCGTCTGGCCTCAATGCTCATTGAGAAACTGGGGTCACCTCATGATATACTCCGGGCTACCGAAGCCGAACTCAAGTGTATTCCCGCACTTCCCAAAGGCCTGGCCTCTCCTCAGATAAGATACCAGGCTACTGAATCGGCACGACAGGAAGCGGATTTTCTGGAAGCCAAAGGAGTCAGGGCACGCTGGTACGAGGACAAAGACTACCCTGAGCGGTTACTCAGAGCTGAGCGTGCGCCGGTGATAGTGTATACACTTGGTGAAACAGACCTCAACAACCTTCACAAGGTCGGTATCGTAGGCACCCGTCACCCGACAGTCTACGGCACCGGCTTTACCGAACAGCTTGTATCGGAACTCGCAGAAAAAGCCATCGACATAGCCACTGTAAGCGGTCTCGCCTACGGCATCGATGTGACCGCACACCGTGCCTCGCTTGCCAACGGCATACCTACTGTAGCTATAGTGGGACACGGCATGACGAAGCTTTACCCGGCGGCACACCGGGATACGGCAGGATGTATGGTAAAAAACGGAGGAATGATACTCACCGACTATCGCCATGATGCCAGCATAAGCAACTATAATTTCCTGTCACGCAACCGGCTGATCGCCGCTCTGAGCGATGCTCTGGTCGTAGTAGAATCAGGCGAGCATGGCGGAGCTCTCGCCACAGCCCGGCTGGCATCCAAATGCGGCACGCCGGTATTTGCGGTCCCGGGACGTGTCAACGACAATTACAGCATAGGCTGTAACAGACTGATCTCCAATGGCATCGCACGATGCATCACATCGTGTGACGAACTCATCAAAGCAATGAAATGGCCGGTGAAAGAGACTTCTGCCGACAGGACCGGGAACCAGACAGACATAACGTTGTCACTCAATCGCGACGAGCGCCTTCTGCTCCACCATATAATGACTGCCCGGGAGTGTGACAACGACCTTCTTGTTGCATTAACCGATATGCCGGCCGCCAAGGTCATGACCATAATGATCGGTCTGGAGATGAGAGGGATAGTGGCAATGGAGCCCGGAAACCGTTACCGTGTGATCCAAACAATCGATCCCGGAAAGCTGTTATAAACAAAACATATACAAAGTTACATTTAAATAAAATCATATCCATGGAACAACGCGTCATACCGTCATCAGAACTTATAATCAACCCCGACAACTCGGTATTTCACCTTCATCTGCGCCCCGAACAGCTCGCAGACCGTATTATTCTCGTAGGAGATCCGGCACGTGTAAATATAGTCGCAAGATTCTTCGACAAACAGACGTTCGAAGTGTCGTCACGCGAATTCCACACCATAGGCGGCACATACAAGGGCAAATCGATCATGTGTCTGAGCCATGGCATAGGTCCTGACAACATCGATATCGTCATCAACGAACTTGACGCGCTGGCAAACATTAACTTCGCCACCCGCGAGATAAATCCGGAACACCGCCAGCTCACTCTCGTTCGGATAGGTACCTCGGGGGCCCTGCAGCCAGAACTTAAACTCGGCACACCGGTAATAGCTGAAAAAGCCATAGGTTTTGACGGTGTGCTCAATTATTATGCCGGCCGCAACACCGTATCCGATCTCGACTTCGAGAAAGCGTTCATCGAAAAGACGGCATGGAACAGGCTATGGGCCACTCCCTATGTGGTCAATGCCGATGCCGAACTTGTGGAACGCATAGGCCGCGATGACATGGTACGCGGCAATACGATCTCGGCTGTAGGGTTCTACGGACCGCAGGGCCGGCAGCTTCGTCTCCCGCTGGCCTCACCGACACTGAACAGCACTATCGAACAGTTCGAACACAACGGGCGAAGGATCACCAACTACGAGATGGAAAGCGCACCTCTGCAAGGCCTCGGACGTCTCATGGGTCACAAAGCGATGACCGTGTGCACCATCATAGCCAACCGTATGAACACGGAAGCCAATCCCAACTACAAGACCGCAGTCACCGACCTCATAGCCACCGTGCTTGACCGGATCTGACACGTATAATGTCACCGGACCTCATTCAGCCATGAACGACCGACAGCCACCATGCGCCATAACAAGCGAAGTGATCACCGTCACTCCTGCCACGTATGCACGCGCCGCCATGACACGCCTGGCAGCGCGATGGTGGTGGGTCGCAGTCTCGCCTATGACCATATTCCTGATCGCATCCATACATGACCCGGCCTATCTGTTCGCGGCGTTCATATGGCTGCTGATGCTTCTGCCGCCAGCCCTGATGATAGCCTACTACAGCTATCTGCTCAAACCGGAAGCCGCATCCATGGCTTGCCCGCACCGCGTTACGATATCACCCGAAGGTACCATAACAGTAACCTTCGAGCCTGCAGACAGTGAACTTCCCAGCCCAGTCCATCCAGACATAATCCTACCCAAAGAAAATCTGACAGACATAACAGAAAAAACAACCCAAACAGAACTGACCTACAGAAACGCGCCACTCGATATACTGATAATACCTCATGAAACGATCGGAGACGTGCAGATCTGCGAAAGGTTCCAATAGTATGGCGATAAATTCAATTATTCAAACCTATGAAATCATTATTACTTACAGCCTCCATTGTCACAGCAGTCTCACTGCCGGTCTATCCTCAAAGCGCCACCTGGTACTCAACAACCAGCGATGGCGATACATGGAGCCGGAAAACAGTGAAACTCACCAAAGGTCCGGCAAACAAATCCATTCTCCGCATTGATTCCAGCTCGACAGGTCAGACATTCCGTCACTGGGGTACAACATTCAACGAACTGGACTGGGATACATTCGTGCAACTGCCCCATGCGGTCAGAGACTCGGTCATGTACAATCTATTCAGCCCGGACGGCGATCTCAGATTCTCGCGCGGCCGTGTGAGCATGAACTGCAACGACTATGGCCGCTCGTGGTGGAGCTGTGACGAGGTAGCCGGGGATCTTGAGCTGCGCTACTTCAACATAAACCGTGACAAAACGAGCATTATTCCGCTAATCCGTGCCGCACAGCATTATCGCCCCGACATAACGCTGTGGGCATCCCCATGGTCTCCTCCATCGTGGATGAAGATCAACCACGATTATCCCGTGGTCAGCAGCAAGCACAACGACGCCGACCCTGATATCGACTACCTGCTGTTCGGGTCGGCTGAAGACATAAACGAGGATGAGATGAAGTTTCTCGGCGAGCGTCGCGGCAAGTTTCCATATCGTCTTGCAACCCAGGATTATATGATACAGGATCCCCGCTATCTGCAGGCCTATGCCAACTACTTCTGCAAGTTTATTGACGCCTATGCCGCCGAGAACATCACAATCGACATGATCATATACCAGAACGAGGCTTACAGCTACACCCCTTATCCCGGCTGTCCCTGGACCACCGAGGGTACCATACGCTTCAACCGCGACTATCTGGCTCCCACGCTCAGACGTATGCATCCCGAAGTAAAACTCTATCTCGGCACATTCAACACCAACCGTCAGGATCATGTCGAGTCGATACTGGCCGACGAGAATCTCCGCTCAAAAACAGACGGTCTTGCATTCCAATGGGAGGGACGGGAGATAATGCCCGAGATTCGCCGCCAATACCCCGACTTTCACTACATATGTTCAGAGAGTGAATGCGGCAACGGGGACATGGACTGGAAAGCCGGAGAGCACACTTTCTTCCTGATAGCCGACAACATTGCCAACGGCATTGACGAGTGGTACAACTGGAACTTCCTGCTCCCCAGACGCGGCACAAGCCCCTGGGGATGGGACCAGAATGCCCTTATAGAATTCAACCCGGAGAACCGCACCATACGCTACACACCAGAGTACTATGCCGTAAAGCATTTCAGCCAGGCGATACCCGCCGGATCGACTATCGCAGGAGCCGTGGGTCGTGACAATGCCGACATGCCGTTAGTAGTGGCACGCACACCCCATGGCAGATACAATGTTGTAGCCGCCAACCGCACCGATGAGGCCAGACCGCTTATTCTCACCATCGAAAACATGGAACTGAATGTTATTCTGGCGCCCCACTCTTTCAACAGCTTTATTCTTCGCTGAAAAGACCTGCTCTAACAGTTGCGGGCGCCAGTCACACTTTCGTAACATGGCGCCCGCTATCTGTGTAAGGAGAGTTTATTTCTCACGCATGAAAATGTTTATCGGAGTACCATGGTAATCCCATGTCTCACGTATCTTGTTCTCAAGATAGCGCCGATATGGTTCCTTGACCCACTGCGGCAGATTGCAGAAGAATATAAATGTGGGTATCTGTGCATCCTTGAGCATGGTCACATACTTTATTTTCACAAACTTGCCTTTGTTGGCAGGTGGCGGATATGCGGCTATAACTTCCTGCATCACTGTGTTGAGCTGGTGGGTCGGTACTGTACGGTGACGGTTGCCGAACACATCAACAGCCGTCTCGAGCACCTTGTAGATACGCTGCTTTGTAAGCGCCGAGGTAAAGAGAACAGGAAAATCGGTAAACGGAGCGAAACGGTTGCGTATTGCAGCCTCGTAATGTCTGATGGCCGTGACCGACTTGTCTTCCACAAGATCCCACTTATTGACACACACCACAAGTCCTTTCCGGTTGCGCTGAATGAGGGAGAATATGCTGGTATCCTGAGCTTCAATGCCACGTGTACCGTCAATCATGAGTATGCACACGTCACTGGCCTCGATAGCGCGTATGGAACGTATCACGGAGTAATACTCGATATCTTCGCTGACTTTGTTCTTCTTACGGATACCGGCCGTGTCGACAAGATAGAAGTCAAAGCCGAATTTATTATAACGCGTATATATGCTGTCGCGTGTCGTACCTGCAATATCGGTGACTATATGCCGGTCCTCGCCTATGAATGCATTGATAAGCGATGACTTTCCTGCATTCGGCCTACCTACGATGGCAAACTTAGGTATATTGTCGAGCTGTTCCTCATCGGCGGTATTCTCAGGCAGCCTGGATACCACCTCGTCGAGCAGATCGCCGGTACCGGAACCGTTGACAGCCGAGATGGGATACGGGTCACCAAGGCCCAGTGAATAGAACTCGGGGACATTGTACATCCAGTCGTTGGAATCGACCTTATTGGCAACGAGTAAAACCGGCTTACGCGATTTGCGCAGTATCTCGGCAACGTGGTCATCAAGATCTGTGACACCGTTCATAGCATCGACCACAAAGAGGATCTCGTCGGCCTGTTCGATGGCCAGCGCCACCTGCTTGTTGATCTCACCCTCGAAGACATCCTCACTGTTCACAACCCAACCTCCGGTATCGACAATCGAAAATTCCTTACCGCACCAGTCGACCTTACCGTACTGACGGTCGCGTGTGGTGCCTGCCGTAGGGTCTACGATGGCGGTACGTGTCTGGGTCAGGCGATTGAAAAGAGTCGACTTACCCACATTGGGGCGTCCTACTATGGCTACAAGTTGTCCCATGTATGCTGATATACTGATTTCTTATTTAATAATACAAAGGTAATGAAAAAAGGTGATCTCTGCAAATCACTCGATATAGCCGAACGATCTGAGTTTATTCTCACGATTCCGCCAGTTGGGCTCGACCTTTACAAAAAGCTCGAGATATACACTCTTGTCGAAGAACCGGGCGATATCCTTACGGGCTTCCGTGCCTACGCGCTTGAGCATAGAACCGCCCTTTCCTATCAGTATACCTTTCTGCGAATCCCGTTCGACATATATGACCGCCATGATGTGTATCGACGTATCGTTCTCGTCAAATTTCTCTACGATGACTTCGGTCGAATACGGTATCTCTTTATCGTAGTTGAGCAATATCTTCTCACGTATGATCTCGGTAACAAAAAAGCGTGCGGGCTTGTCGGTGAGAGCATCCTTGCCGAAGTAAGGCGGCGAAAGCGGCAACAGTTCTACAATTCGCGCCATAAGATTCGAGACATTGAAGTGTTCCCTGGCGCTGGCCGGGAAAATCTCGGCACCAGGCAGCAGCTCACGCCAGCGCGTCACTATCTCCTCGAGTTCCTGCTGATTCTTTACGAGATCGATCTTGTTTATTACCAGCAATACCGGGATTGTCTCCCGGGCGACCTTAGCAAGGAAATCGGCGTTTTTCACGGGGTCCTCCACTACATCCGTGACATACAGCAGGATGTCGGCATCTGTCAGCGCCCCTTCCGAAAAGTCGAGCATGCTTTCCTGAAGCTTATATCTGGGCTTCAGCACACCCGGAGTATCGGAAAATACAATCTGACAGTCAGGCGTATTGACTATACCCATAATACGGTGACGAGTAGTCTGGGCCTTACTGGTTATAATACTGACACGCTCGCCCACGAGGTCATTCATAAGGGTTGATTTACCCACATTGGGATTACCTACAATATTTACAAATCCGGCTTTATGTTCTTCTGTCGCCATATATACATGAATTTTAATTGTCATTCAAATCCATAAACAAAAATAGCACCTTAAAAGATGCTATTCCTGTAAAATATTTTCCCGCGTGCAGGGTCATCTGATCTGAAACCGGGGATATCACATATCCCAGATGACGTACATCGCACCCCAGGTGAAACCGGCGCCGAAAGCAGTGAGCAGGAGCTTGTCGCCTTTCTTGAGCCTGTCTTTGTATTCATCAAGACACAACGGAATGGATGCGGCGCTGGTATTGCCGGTGTGCTGGATGTTAACGAGGACCTTCTCCTCGGGGATTCCCGCACGGGACGATACCGCCTCGATGATGCGCAGATTGGCCTGATGGGGTATCAGGTAGTCAAGAGTCTCGACAGTGAGTCCGTTGCGCTTCATGATGTCAACCGACGAGGTGAACATATCTGTCACAGCGTTCTTATACACATGACGGCCATCCTGGAACAGATAATGTTCTCCGGCATCAAGTGTTTCCTGACATGCGGGCTTTACCGAACCGCCGGCAGGCATATACAGATGCTCCAGACCGGAACCATCTACATGGAACACTCCATCGATCACACCGACAGGCTCCTCCGTGGGCTCTACAAGAACAGCGGCGGCACCGTCACCGAAGAGGGGACAGGTGGCGCGGTCCTGATAGTTGACCATTGATGACATCTTCTCGGCGGCTACGACAACGACTTTCTTGCGCAGACCCGAACGGACATAAGCGGCGGCATCCTCGAGGGCAACGATAAAACCGGCACATGCAGCCTGAATATCGTAAGCATAGGCATTTTTAAGGCCACAGCCTTCGACGATGACCGATCCTGTCGACGGGAACCGGTAGTCGGGATTAGAGGTAGCGCAAATCACGAGTTCGATCTCGTCGGGATTCACGCCTGCAGACTCGATAAGTTTATTGACAGCCTGGATGCCGAGGTATGAGGAGCCGGCGCCATCTTTCCTGAGGATGCGACGCTCCTTGATGCCTACGCGGGTGGTGATCCACTCATCGTTGGTATCAACCATTTTTGAAAGCATCTCGTTGTCGAGTATGTCGTCAGGCAGATAAGATGCGATGCCTGATATACGTGCATATAGCATAGCTGGACAGTGATGTTGAGATTTGTGTATAAATGGCAAAACACCTCCACCACGGGTACTCGCCCGGCCTTTCGTCGGCCAGAACAAGACAATGGTCCCGGGAGGAGTATGTCAAGCTTCTTGATAATGAGTCGGCCGGACAGAAAACCCGCTTACAGAGCGGCGGCTTTCTCGATGGCGACTTTACCGCGATAGTAGCCACACTCACCACACACACAGTGGTAAACGTGCCATGCGCCACAATTGGGGCATACTGCCAGTGTAGGCATAGCAGCCTTATCGTGAGTTCTGCGCTTTGCGGTACGGGTCTTTGATTGTTTGCGTTTAGGATGTGCCATTGTTGCTTATAATTATTAATTAGTTATATCAATCGGTTCATTTATTGTCGGTAAGATTTCTCAACTTGTCCCAGCGTGGGTCGGTTGCGACAGGGTCAGTGCCACCGTCATCTCCCATAGAATCCATCTCATCGATCAGCTCGTTCTCCAGATCCGCGTCCTCGTCGCCCGGAACAGAAGTGCGATGTTTGCGCAGAAGTGCACTCATGGCACGGTTGCACTTGCCCACGGGATGGACATGCTTGATAGGTATCGCAAGCGATACCGTATCATACATCATATAGGCGACATTCAGGTCATTATCAGACTCCGGAATCTCAAGGAAATCATCAGAATCATCGCGATAGGAGTCTCCGTATCTCACCTTGATATGATAATCTGTATCGATGGGAAAATGCAGGTCGTCAAGACAACGGTCACACAGCAGAACCACCTCTCCGCCAAACCTGAACGTCAGGTCATAGACACCTTCACGATACACGACAACAAGATGCACGTGAACATCAGCGTCACGTACATCAGAGCTCTCCATGTCCTTAAAGAACTGGCCGCCAAGCTCGTAGTTATATTCATAACTACCTGCAGGCAGACTTTTGAGCGGTAGTTTGTATGCGGTAAACTTTCCCACTTGGTAATTACTGTTGAAAAAACGGTGCAAATTTATGGAAAAAATTCGGTATCGTCAACTTTTGCCCAAAATAATTTTAAGACACATGGCTATTGACTGATTTTTTCGTATCTTCGCGTTATAATATAAAAAGGATTCATTAAGATGAAACGACTCACCTCCATAGTGCTCATATTCCTGACCGCGTTCACCGTCACACCTGACGCCGATGGCGAGAAGATCGTGATAATGCATACTAACGACACCCATAGCCAGATCGACCCCGGCAACGGCGACATGGGTGGACTGGCACGCCGTAAAGTACTCATAGACAGCATCCGCTCGGTCGAGCCCCACACCCTTCTGATAGATGCAGGCGACGCTGTTCAGGGCACAGCCTATTTCAATTTATATGCCGGAGAGGTCGAAGCCAAGGGACTCAATGCACTCGGATATGACTACGCCACACTGGGCAACCACGAATTTGACAACGGCATGGAAGCCCTCGCAAATTACATACGGCAGATAGACGCAGACTTTGTCTCGACCAACTACGATCTGGACGGCACCCCGCTTGACTCGGTGATATCACGCTACAGAACAGTCAGCATCGGCGGCAGAAAGATAGGCATCATCGGACTGAATGTCGATCCCTCGGGCATCATAGACCCCGCCAAAAGCGAAGGCGTGAAATATCAGGATGTATACCGTGCCGCAAACTCCACGGCATGGCATCTGAAGCACAACGAAGGGGCCGACTATGTCATCGCAATATCCCACATCGGTTATCACTACGACGAGACTCCCGACGATCTCGAGATCGCAGAAAAAGGCAATGACATCGATCTCATAATCGGAGGCCACAGCCACACCAGAATTGAACCAGGCACACCGCAGGGATGGCGCCTCAATGCCGACAAGGAGCCGGTCATCATAACACAGACCGGGAGTTCGGGCAAATATCTGGGTGTGGTGACCATAGATACCGACACTGATTCAATACAGGCCTCACTGATACCGGTTGACTCCCGTCTTGACTCCCGTATCGACCCGGCCATAATCGAAATGACAGCACCCTACCGACACGGTGTCGACTCGCTCAAGAGCATCGTAATAGGCAAGACCCTCATCGACAGCGATGACCGGAGCGACACCGGCATTATAAACTTTGTATCGGCATTCCTTGCCGACCGGGGACGGCAGCTTGTTCCCGACGGCAGAATAGATCTGGCAGTCTCAAACCGCGGCGGCATACGGACAGGGATGAAACGCGGCAACGTCACCAAGGGCGCCATCATGGAGATGCTGCCGTTTGACAATAAAGTCGAAGTGCTCGAGATGAAAGGAAGCGACCTTATTGAATCGCTCGGAATCAACGCCGGCATGGGGCGTGTAAGCTACGATCGTCCTGTCACCGTCACAATGGATGGCAACAAAGCGGTCAAGGCAACAATTGACGGCAAGGATATACAGCCCGACTCTATCTACCGCGTGTCCACCATCGACTACATCGCCAAAGGGGGCGACTACATGGAGCCAATGACCCGAGGCAACGTAATCGCCGGGAGCAGCCGCATAATGAACGAAGACGTCATGGACTACATCGTCCGCCTGCCCCGCAAGACTATCCGGAACAATCAGACAAATTATTTCAGGATCATAAAATAATTCTTACGCCTCCAACTATGAGAATATATACATTTTTACTGACAATCCTGCTTGGATTCGGCACAAGGGCCACCGACTTCGCTACCATGGTCGAAAGCCCCGAATGCAATGCATGGGTCGACTCGGTATTAGAGACACTCTCTCCCCGCCAGCGAATAGCCCAGCTATTCTGCCCGGTGGTCAATCCCACCAAGGGTGAGGCCTCACGCAACACGGTGAGGCGATATGCCGGCACACTCAATGTAGGAGGACTCCTGTTCAGAGGCGGCTCCATAGCTGAATATGCCGAGCTGACCAATCTGGCCCAGCAGGCAGCCGATGTTCCTGTAATGATGACACTCGACGGAGAGTGGGGGCTGGCCATGCGCATACCCGAAACACCCCGCTTTCCCTATAACATGGCCCTCGGTGCCATTAGTGATACGCGTCTGCTGGAAGAGTATGGGGCTGAGGTAGCAAGGGAATGCCGCGAGATGGGGCTGCATGTCGACTTCGCCCCCGATGCCGATGTCAATCTGAATCCGGCCAATCCGGTGATAGGCCGCCGTTCGTTTGGCGAAGATCCGGCCCGTGTGGCCGCGGCCGTCGTGGCCTACAGCCGTGGAATGGAACGTGGCGGCGTCCTCACCACCGCCAAACATTTTCCGGGACACGGCGACACCTCTGCCGACAGCCATAAGACAGTGCCGGTTGTCGATCACACCCCGGATTTCATGCACGGGAACGACCTGCTCCCATTCAAGCAGTATATCGACGCCGGGATGTCGGGAATCATGGTAGGACACATATCGGTTCCATCGCTTGATCCGGACGGCACCGCCGCCTCCATGTCACGCGCCATAACCACCGGTCTGCTCAAGGAACAGCTCGGCTTCAGAGGTCTTGTATTCACTGATGCACTCGAGATGAAAGGCGCAGTAGGCGT
Organism: uncultured Muribaculaceae bacterium; assembly: GCA_910584665.1. Classification (GTDB taxonomy): domain Bacteria; phylum Bacteroidota; class Bacteroidia; order Bacteroidales; family Muribaculaceae; genus JAAVFS01. The sequence continues at coordinate 18,361 of CAJUBL010000018.1, forward strand.
TCACCCCAACAACTGCGTCTCGGCATTCATCGCCGGAGCAGACATACTGCTGAGTTCCGCCAATCCGCCGGCAGATATCGCCGCGATCGAACAGGCCATAAAAGAAGGCGACATCGACCGCTCCGAAGTCGACAGCCGATGCCGCAAAATACTCAGCTACAAATGGGCTCTCGGCCTCTCATCGCGTCCCGGGCCAGTCAACATCAGCGGCATGAAATCAAGACTCAACACAACTGCAGCCAAGGGACTTATAGAACGGCTCACAGCCGCATCGGTCACTGTCACCGGCAACAAGGACGGGCTATTGCCACTCGACCATTCCCAAAGCGTAGCTGTAGTCAGCATCGGCTCCGACTCACCCGCCATGACCGATGTGATGAAGCATCACGGCAATGTCAGGACATACAATGCCGGAACAACACCTCTGACCAAGGCACAGCTTGACGATATAGCCGGCCACGATGTAGTGGTGGCCGCAGTATACAACGACAAGACGTCAAGTGTGCGACAGCTCGACGCACTCCCGGCCGAACGCCTCGTTGCCGTAATGTTCATGACTCCCTACAAAGCCATGGCTTTCAGAAACACACTCTCCCGGGCAGCCGCCATGGTGATGATGTATGACGACAATATCACGGCACGCCGCGCCGCCGGCGACGCACTCTACGGAGGAAATGCTGTCTCGGGACGCCTGCCGGTATCCATGCCCGGGATCGCAAAACTCGGCGACGGGATAAGCTATCCGGCCACCAGACTAAGTTTCTCAACACCCGATGCCGCCGGAATGGCCGGCTGGCTCACCGATTCAATCGATATAATAGCCCGCAAGGCTGTCGCCTCCGGCGCATTTCCCGGATTGCAGGTCATGGTAGTGAAGGACAGCCGTGTAGTGGCCGAACGATGTTACGGACACACAGCATGCAGTTCCGGATCTCCGGCCGTAACCCCGGCCACTCTCTATGACCTCGCCTCCGTAAGCAAAGCGATCGGCACACTGCCCGGAATAATGCTTGCGGTCGACCGCGGTCTTCTCGACATAGACCGGCCGGCCGGAGATTATATCGACCGGCTGGCCGGTACCGACAAAGCCTGCATAACCCCGAGGCAGATGCTCTTCCACGAGAGCGGAATGCCATCGGGGCTTAACATGCATGAGATAATGTTTGATCCGGACAGTTATGCCGGAAAACTCACCCGCCGTCGCCGTGTCGCACCTCATACCATCAGAGTGGCACGCAACACATGGGGAAACAGCCGGGCACGCATCAGGCGTGACATCACATCGACCACCCGCAACGACCGTTTCCCCATCGAGACAGCCAAAGGCATATGGACAGGACGATCCACACGTGACACGATCATGCAACGCATATATGACGTACCGCTCAAGTCGCATTCCATGCGCTATTCATGCCTCAACTTCTGCCTGCTTGCCGAAATAGAGCAACGCCTCACAGGTACAGATCACGACATCTGGGTAGAAAAAAATATATTCGCTCCCATCGGCGCCCCAACACTATGCTATCGCCCGCTCACCCGTTATGGCATAGACCGTATCGCAGCTACCGAGAATGATGCATTCCTTCGCCGGCAGACAGTCCACGGCCACGTTCACGACGAGCTGGCCGCATTTTCGGGCGGAGTGCAGGGAAACGCCGGACTTTTCGGCTCGGCTACCGATATAGCCAAAGTGTGCCAGATGTATCTGCAGGGCGGGACATATGGAGGAACGCGTGTACTCAGCAATCAGGTAGTCAGAGAATTCACCTCCACACAGTCCCCGACATGCCGCCGCGGACTCGGGTTCGACCGTCCGGACATCAGCGACCCGGACCGCTCGCCTGTGCCCGAAGAGGTGCCGGCTTCGGCCTACGGCCATACAGGATTTACCGGCACATGCTTCTGGGTTGACCCCGACAACAATCTCATCTACGTGTTCCTGAGCAACAGAATAAACCCCTCACGCGAGAACGGTGCCTGGAACCGCAACAAGGCCCGTTCCCGCATCCATTCACTAATATATAAAGCTCTGCAATGAAACGCCCGATCCGTATTCTGTTCACCATGTTCTCAGGCTGGGTTCTCCTGTTCGTCCTGGCCAAACTGATCTTTATCGCATGCTACCGTACAATATACGCCGGTACAGGATTCGGAGACATATGCGATATCATATGGCACGGCCTCAAGATGGATCTCGCTACAGCCGGCTATCTCTCGGCGCTGCCCGGACTGGCTCTTGCAGCGGGAACATTTTTCAGATCTCCGCGCCCTACGGTGACATTCCTCAGATTCTACGTAGCAACGATATCACTGCTGGTACTCGCCATCATATTCACCGATACCGCTCTGTATGGATACTGGGACTTCAAGCTCGACATCACCCCTTTGTTCTACGTGATGACCGATCCCGTCGCCGCAGTAGCGAGCGCGCCTCTCTGGATGGTCGCCGGAGGAGTCACCGCCCTTTGCCTCTCCACCTGGGGACTATACCTGCTGATGACAAAATATACCGGCATCAACGGATACAAACCAGACGGAAAACTTAAGACCGCCGGAGTCATGCTTCTGCTTACAGCCCTGCTTTTCATCCCCATAAGGGGTGGATTCGGAGTAGCCACCGTCAATCTGAGCACAGCTTTCTACAGCAATAATATGAGATTCAATCATGCGGCAGTCAATCCGGCTTTCAGTCTTTTCTACTCGGCCACCCATCAGCAGGCATTCGGCAAGATGTTCCGTTTCATGGAACCGGAGCAGGCGTCCGGCATCATGACACAGGTCACCGGGTCAAGTTCCTACAGCGATCCGGCCCGGCCACTTCTCTCCACCACGAGGCCTGATATCTACATCATAATTCTCGAAAGTTTCTCCAACAGTCTCTTTCCATCGCTGGGTGGTGATCCGGTGGCGACAGGTCTTGACAGCATCGCATCTTCAGGGCTGATGTTCAGCAACTTCTACTCAAGCACATTCCGCACAGACAGAGCAATACCCGCCATACTCAACGCCTTCCCCGCACAGCCCACCACCTCGCTGTCAAAATACCCCGAGAAAACCAGGCACATAGCATCTCTGGCCCGCAGTCTCGGCGAAATACACTATTCCACAACCTATTACTATGGCGGCGACGCAACGTTTGCAAACAAACAGACTTACCTGCTCAACAGCGGATTCACCGATATCGTCACACTCAAAGACATGGATCCGGCCATCGAACGCAGCAAGTGGGGAGTTCCCGACGGGGCCCTCTTTGACCGGGTCATCGCCGACCTTACCGAAGACACTGTCCCCCGGCTGACTATCGTACAGACTCTCAGCAGCCACGAACCGTTCGAAGTTCCCTACTGCAATCCGGCATTCAGGGATGACGCAGCCTGCAATGCCTTCGCATATACCGACAGCTGTGCCACAGCATTCATCAACCGTCTTGCATCCACACCGGGCTGGGACAACACGCTGGTCATCGCCGTACCCGACCACTACGGATGCTACCCCCACAACCCCGACCCTACCGACATCATACTGCGCCACCGTATACCGCTTATCATGACAGGCGGAGCACTCGTACGCCGGGGCGTCACCGATACTCCGGCTTCACAGGTCGACATAATCGCCACGTTGCTTGACGCCATGGAAACAGACCGCAGTGACTACCGGTTCAGCCGCAACATCCTCGATCCCGAGGTGATGCCTATGGCTTTCATGTCCACACCCACCTATACAGCTGTCGTCGACAGCACCGGCTTAGCCTCGGTCTACAATATCGAGACCAGACTGTTCCGAAACGGGAAAAGCTACCCCACAACTACATCTGACAGCATCAACGCCGCCTATATTCAGACCATCTACGACACTCTTGACAATCTATAGACCATCATGCTCGATACATTACAACAACTCGACACCGACCTGTTCCTGACCCTGAACGGTTACAATACTCCATGGCTCGACACCTTCATGTGGTACTTCTCGGGCAAACTCGTATGGATATTTCTGTACGTCTCCATCCTGGCAGGAATCATATATCGTTTCGGATGGCGCCGGGCTCTGGGAATACTTCTTGTTATAATACTGATAATCACCGTGTGTGACCAGCTGTGCGGTCACTTTGTCAGATACAGCATCGAACGCATGCGTCCTTCCAATCCCGACAATCCGATCAGTCACATGGTACATATCGTCAGGGGATACCGCGGCGGACCATTCGGGTTTCCGTCATGCCATGCCGCCAATTCTTTCGGTCTCGCCGTGTTTACAGCCCTTCTGTTCCGCAGCCGCACCATCACAGCCATAATGATGTTATGGGCGCTGGTCACCGCCTACTCCCGCATCGTACTCGGCGTCCACTACCCCGGAGACCTTCTGACCGGAGCCGCCGTAGGCACCCTGACCGCCATCACTGCCTATTACAGTTCACGCGCCATATACCGACGCTACAGTCACCGCCATGTCACCCGCGACAGCATCCCCACGCTGACTATATCCTCGACTATGCTGCTGACAATCGGTATAATGGCTATCACAGCCTGCTTCACCTGCTAATTCTTTCCTGTCGGACCAAAAAGCCAACCTGCCACATACCCCGCAAGCCAGGCCCCCGACACAGCGCCACAGCCATCAGCAACAAAATCCCACAGCTCACACCCCCGCCCCATAGCCATCACAAGTTGCAGCAACTCTATCATCCCACCGGCGAGAGTAGCGATCAATGCAATCACAGCCAGACGGCACGGCGTCAGAACCGACACACCGCGCCACCGGGCCCAGTCAAGCGCGACAGCTCCCGCCAAGCCTCCGAACATCAAAGCATGGACCAGTTTATCTGCTCCGGGGAAAAGCGGAATATCCACATCAGGCAAAGGACGCGGTACCAGCGTGAGATAAAGAATCGCCACCGAAACAACAACGGTGAGCAACCAGTCAGGCAAAGAAAAGAACAAACGCTTCATAATCGACCATAAATAAAACACATTTATATAACGCAATCATCCGGGCATTAGTGTATAAATAGCGCCTGCCGGACAATCTCAGCATCAAACTGTCAGGACTCCATGTTTGTAATGTCTGTTTTGACGCGGTTGATTGGGTCAGGTAAAAAAATTTCCGTAACTTTGCCGACGTCATTACAATCACTCACTTGAAACGTGTCCTGCATATCCTGCTTCTGACCGTCATATTGACGGCCATCGCGCCCCATAGAGCCCAAGCCGAGTTCCTGTCGCTCGACACTATCGCGTCATGGGGCAAATTTCCGCGATTCTGCATCAGGACATACCGGTGGGGCGACAGGTTTTTCAATTCCTACGATTCAACCTACGTGGTGGGCACCGGCAAGAGGTTCAACATCAAACTGAGAACAGAGAGCTGGACCGACTTCTACAATTTCAATTTTGATGAGGAACCACGCACACGTATGATGATGATGTCAGACCCGACGACAAGCGCGGGATTCTGGCTGACATACATGGCGGTATCAGTGGGTTATGACATGAATGTAGGCAAATACTTCGGTGGCGGAGAATCCCGTCGTAAATGGTCATTCCAGTTCAACTGCAGTCTCTTTGCCGCAGACGCATATTTCTCGAGTAACAATGTCGGTTCGACGATCATGCGCATTGGCCCCAGAGGCAATACCCATTCCGCCGACATCGACTTCAGCGGCATAAACAACGAGTCTTGGGGCGTGGACCTGTACTATTTCTTCAATCACAGACATTATTCACAGGCGGCCGCATTCGCATTCAGCAAGATACAGCTGAAAAGCTCGGGATCATTCTATGCCGGACTGTCATTCTGGGGACTGAACTACGACTTCGATTTCAACAGTCTGCCAGAGGAAGTCAAGATCCAGCTGCCGCTGAGCGAATACAATTACTTTTACCGCACAAAGAGCAATAACTACGCCCTGCGTCTTGGCTACGGCTACAACTGGGTGTTCAGGAAAGGATGGACACTGGCAATCAGCGAGTCGCCTATCATAGGCGTGAGACGGGGATGGCTTCTCAATCTTGACGAGGAGCGCACAAGCCTTTCGTTCTACAACCGGCTGAAAGCCTCAATAGTGTATAATAACGGCAAATGGTTCACCGGGGCAGTGCTGAGGATGGAGAACGCCCTGTTCTATGACAAGACCCACACAATGCTTGGATCGATGATAAGTTTCGAAGCCTCGGTGGGTTACCGTTTCAACATATGGTAAGACAGACACATGCCGCAATATGCCTGCTCTTAAAAAAGCTTAAGAAATTGCCGATTTAGTGGAATATCGACTATCTTTGCGGGATAGACATCACCAGAGAATATTCATTAGACATTATACCTGTGAAAGTAAAGACATTACCGCTTTTTATAGCTACTGCGACCGTCGCTCTTGTCGCCCTGGCCAAGGGCAACAACAATATCGCCGAAGAGGTGGCATGGATGGTCGGAGACCAGCCTATCTACAAATCTGAGATCGAAGAACAGTACCAGCAGATGCTCTACGAACGCACTCCCATAAAAGGTGATCCTTACTGCGTGATACCGGAGCAGATAGCTATCCAGAAGCTGTTCCTGCACCAGGCCGACATCGATACCGTCGAGGTCTCGGAGCCTATGGTACAGAGCGAGGTAGACAACTATATCAACAACATGATGCAGCGTATAGGATCGAAAGAGAAGATCGAAGAATACCTTAGAAAACCTCTTCCGGAAATACGTGAGACTCTTACCGATCAGATACGCAACAACGAACGCATACGTCAGGTACAGCAGAACCTTACCAAGAATGTCAAAGCCACGCCGAGCGACGTGCGCCGCTACTTCACCTCACTCGATCAGGACAGCATACCCAACGTGCCGTTGCAGGTCGAGGTTCAGATTGTATCGATCAATCCCACGATACCACGTCAGGAGACTGAGGATGTCAAGGCACGCCTGCGTGATTACAGCGACCGTGTCACCCGTGGCGAGAGCCCGTTCTCTACCCTCGCCATAATGTACTCGGAAGATCCCGGGTCGGCAACCCGCGGCGGCGAGCTCGGATTCATGGGACGGGCACAGCTTGACCCGGAATTCGCAGCGGTAGCTTTCAACCTCAACGATCCGAAAAAAGTATCCAAAATAGTTGAGTCTCAGTATGGATTTCATATCATCCAGCTTATAGAAAAGCTCGGTGACCGCGTCAACGTGCGCCACATACTGTTACGGCCCAAGGTATCGACTACAGACCTTGAGAAGGCCATCGAACGCTACGACTCTGTCTATAACGAGATACAGGATAAAAAGTATACATTCGAGGAGGCCGCTCCCTACATCTCACAGGATAAAGATACACGCAATAACCGAGGTGTGATGATCAACGACCAGACGGGTACAACCCAGTTCGAGATGTCACAGCTTCCTCAGGAAGTCGCACTGACAGTCAACGACATGGAGGTGGGTCAGATCTCGAAACCTTTCATAATGAAGGATCCAAAACGTGACCGCGACATAGTCGCGATGGTAAAACTGACATCACGCACTCCGGCACACAAAGCCAACATGAGCGATGACTACCAACTCATCAAGAACATGTACGAAGCCAGTCAGAAACAGGAGATAATCAGGAACTGGATCGAAAAAAAGATCAAAGATACATACGTACGCATCGAGGACGGATGGGACGAATGTGAATTTGAACATGAAGGCTGGATCCGAACAAATAAGTAACAATCAACGTGTCAGGTAACGGCATAGGTAACTCGGACAAAAAGCACGGGGGGCTAAGGAGCATCCTGTGCTTTATCGCGATTATATCGGTCGCCGCTATGGTGATGACCACACGCGGACAGCGTCCCGATGAAGATCCGGACCGCGTGATACCGGTAATACCCGGTGCAGACCGATACGCGACCGGACGCATTTTTCTGGAACGCGCCGATAAGCTGCTCAAACCGGCAGCCGATGTCGAATATCAGGTACTCACAGGCAATGTGCTCTTCAGGCGCGGTGACATGTACATGTATTGCGACAGTGCCCACTTCTATGATGAAACCAGTTCACTGCAGGCATATGGCAACGTCAGGATGGAACAGGGTGACACTCTCTTCGTGTATGCCGATGAGCTGGAATACACCGATTCGACCGAACTCGCCGTACTATATGCCGATCAGGGCAAAAAAGTGCGTCTGATAAACCGTGATGTGGAACTGCAGACCGATATATTTAATTATGATCTGGGGATCGAACTCGGATACTACGAGGTGGGCGGTGAACTCACCGACAGACAGAACCGTCTGACATCAATATACGGAGAGTATGCCCCGAACTCCAAAGATGCGATATTCCGTAACCGGGTACACCTTAACAGCCTGTCACAGAAAGATACACTCAATATCTACACAGAGGCTCTGCACTATAACACCGGCACACACATAGCCGACCTGACCGACATCTCGACTATCATAAGCAAGGACGGAACCATCTATACCGACAGCGGTGTATACAATACCGAAACGACGGTCGCCGACCTGTATTCCCGCTCCTTAGTGGTGACAAAAACCGGCAAGACACTCACCGGTGATACACTGTTCTATGACCACAGGGCAGGATATGGTCAGGCCTGGGGCAATATGATTCTGAATGACACCGTCAGCAAGTCAAAACTGATAGGAGACTACGGGTTCTACAATGAGCTGACCGACAGCGCATTCGTTACAGGCCACGCTCTCGCTGTAGACTATTCGGGCGCAGACTCCCTGTCGCTTCACGGAGACACGATACAGGCTTTCAGGGTCATAGACAAGACATTGGTTCCAAAGCCACAGGAACAGTCCCCTACCGATTCCCTCCCGCCAATCGCCGAAACTCCTGACAGCATAACAGCTATTGTCACTGACACCATACAGGTGGAGACCGGCGACATCCAGGCAGCCGACACACTCGGAACAGACCATATCGCCCTGCCGACCGACAGCATAACAGCCCGGCCTCCGGATAAAGTAGTGATCAGCGACACGACGGAGACAGACGCCGGTATACCACCGCTACAGACTGACACAGACACTGTCAGTGACTCAATAACCATCAATACCACCGACTCGACAGACGTAGAGCCGGCCGGACTCACCACATTGCCTCCCGTAGATGAATCGTCCATACCGCAACCTGACCAAAACAGAGATCCGGTTATTCCCGAAGGGATGATGGAATTGTCCGACACAACACACCATATCGTAGCCTATCCTAATGTACGGTTTTTCAGATCGGATCTTCAGGGCGTCTGCGACTCTATGACTTTCGTACAGAAAGACTCCCTGCTGTACATGGACCGCGATCCGATAGTATGGAGCGGAGAAAGACAGATATTCGGCGAGAAAATAATAGTCCATATGAACGACTCGACTGCCGACCGTGTCACCCTGCCCAGCAATGCATTCATGGCTGAAATGCTTGAGGAGGGCTACTACAACCAGATGTCGGGACGTGAGATGGTAGCCTATCTGGCAGAAAGCACACTCAGACACCTTGACGTGAGCGGAAATGTGATGCTGATCTTTTTTCCTATGGAGGAAGATTCTACCTACAACAAAGTTGCGAGCGCAGAGAGCAGCTTTCTCGCAGCCGACTTCAATAAAGGACAGATCGAAAAACTTAAGATGTGGCCCCAGAGCACCGAGGTCATGACACCGTTATATCTGGCAAAAAAATCGCTGTTTTTCCTCAAAGACTTCCGATGGGAAGCTTACCGCCGCCCCAAAGGTCATGACGATCTTATGGACGGACCGACAGACGAAAGCGAAACCGGAAAGCCGGAAGAAACAGAAAATACCGGACAGGCAGATACGCCAGGCGGCTTAAGCACCACAGACGATCCGCAACAGGCTGACGGAGGCGATACATCCGGGCATCCGGAAGAAAAACATGGCCTATCAACCGATCCTACAATAAATACAACAACCGAACCATGATCAACAAAACTATCGTCGACGAGCGCGCAACATCGCTCATGAAATTTCTGGACAGCAGCGTATGCAACGTCTGGGCAGTAAAAACAGTATGCGACGAACTTGACGCCAACGGTTTCGAGCGGCTTGACATGCGTGACAGCTGGAATCTGAAACCAGGCAAGGGATACTACACCGTGAAGAACTCGACCGCAGTGATCGCTTTTATAACAGGTGAAGACAGGCCGGAACTCGGCTACAAGATTATCGCCGCGCACAGCGATTCGCCGGGCTTCCGTATCAAGCCCAATCCGGAGATCGAAAGTGACGGCAGAATCCTTAAACTCAATACAGAGGTGTACGGCGGTCCGATACTCTACACATGGTTTGACCGTCCGCTGTCAATAGCCGGAAAAGTAGTCATGCGCAGCGATAATCCTCTCGAGCCACAGATACGCCTGGTCAGGATAGACCGCCCGGTACTGACTATACCGCACCTTGCCATACATTATAACCGTCAGGTTAACGACGGAAACAAACTGTCACGACAGAAAGACATGCTCCCTGTCATAGCCAGACTCGACGAAAGCATTGCGAAGGACAACTTCGTATTGAACCTGATAGCCGACGAACTGAAAGTCGATCCGGCCGACATTACCGACTGCGACCTTCTGCTCTATGATACCACCAAAGCCTGTCGTGTAGGCGTCAACGGAGAGTTTATGACCTCGGGGCGTATCGACGACCTGTCTATGGTACACGCCGCGCTCACATCTCTCATCGAAAGCGGAACGAGCGCTAACGGAATGACCCGTGTGATGGCGATATTCGACAACGAAGAGACCGGCAGCGGAACCAAACAGGGTGCCGCATCGCCACTTCTTTACAACATTCTGCGCCGTATCAACATAGCCATCAGAGGTGATGACAGCACATTCATACGCGCCATAGCATCATCATTCATGGTATCGGCCGACAATGCTCACGGTACCCACCCTAATTATGTCGAGAAGCAGGATCCCACCAACCACCCCGTGCTCGGCGGCGGTCCCGTTATAAAAATAAATGCTAACTGCAAGTATATGACCGACGCAGAGTCAGCCTCGATATTCGCCATGATATGTGAGAAAGCAGACGTTCCGTTCCAATACTTTGTCAACAACAGCGACGTGGCCGGAGGATCTACTTTAGGCAATATCCTTACATCACAGCTTGAATTGCGAGGTGTCGACATGGGTGCGGCACAGTGGGCCATGCATTCGGTTAGAGAAACCTCGGCTACCATCGACCACGCCTACATAATAAAAGCGTTCACCACGTTTTATGAATTGTAATCAGACTGGCCGGTAACAGAAGATATATCCCTGTCATCTGCTCTATATAAAACAAAAAAACGCTCCCTGACTTACAAGGGGCGTATCTCACTCTGTCGGCGGGGGGAGCGACCTTTTAAAGGCTATGCTCTACCCCGGTGATTGCAATCAATGCTTTGCATGGGAACTCTCGTGAAGATACACAGGAGCGCTTGCCATGCAGTAATTGATTGTACGATAAAGATTTGCAGCTTTCTTAATGAAATTGTACATAATGTAAATCAATTAGAATTAAACCTAAAACTTTAAATCGCGTGTTCCGGCATTCCTGATATGAATACCTCTATATATAAAACATCGCAAAGGTAGTAAATGTTTTTTAATTATGTTGTACAACATATAATTTATTTTATTCACAAAACCCTCCATTATGAACACACCATAACAGAGGTATTAAGACTGTATTTATAAATCAGATAAGAATCCCCCCTGAGAATCTTTTAATTCTCATACAAAGAGGCTAAATCCGGTATGACACCGGCAACTGTCTGGTCAGGTGTAGCCGGAACAACCGTAGCATAATTACGATGGAGCCAGTAAAGATCGGTATCGGAAGCTTCCGGCTCATCATTGACTAATCCGCCCGTAAGCCATAGGAACGGCTTACCATGAGGGTCTATATACTCCTGATACTCCTCTGTCCAGTGACTGCGTGCGGCACGTACCACCTTCACTCCCTCGATCGCAACTTTGGCAGGAAAGTTCACATTGAGGCATACATCCTGCGGCAACGGCTCTTCAAGAGTAGTCCGCACCATAGATCGGATAATCGGGAGACACTGCGAGAAATCTGCCGACATGGAATGGTGCAGGAGCGAGAACCCGATCGAAGGAATACCCTGAATAGCCCCCTCGAGAACAGCACCCATTGTACCTGAATATATGATATTGACACCGGCATTTGAGCCATGGTTGATTCCGGCAAGAACCATATCGGGGCAACGCGGCACAATATGGTGCATGGCCACTTTAATACAGTCTACCGGAGTTCCGGTCACCGAATACACCTTAGCACCGGCCATATCGGGGTGGGAATCAATACGCAAAGGAGCATTGACTGTCATAGCAGATGACTGTCCGGAATGCGGCAGTGCCGGCGCGACGGCAATCACATCGGCCAGCGGAGCGACTGTCTCGACAAGACGGTGCAGCCCGGGAGCCATGACTCCGTCGTCATTGCTTATAAGGATAAGTTTACGTGACATGATAAGAGAATTTCAATAATATCGTATATATAAAGATATTGCACAGGCTTAGACCCGATTTTTCACAAAGATACGAAATAAAAGTGATATTTTTATTACTTTTGCACATACCTATGGAAATGACCAAAGCTAATCGCCGACTTGTAGCCTCGCTCGCCACTGTCAAAGGACGACGCGAGCATGGCCTGTTTGTAGCCGAAGGGACGAAGTGTGTACTCGAAACTATCGGTCTGTTTGACACCATAGCCCTGCTCGCCACCGCCGGATGGCTCGAAAGCCACACGAACGTACTGACTGCCAGGCCGCATGACGTGACCGTCGTCAAACGGGCCGACATAATCGGGATGTCGTCAATGTCGACCCCACCCGACGTCATTGCCATCTATCGCATCCCCCCGGAGAGGACATCCCGCCCCCACCCTGACACTCTGTCACTCGCACTCGACAGAGTGCAGGATCCCGGCAACCTTGGCACAATAATCAGGATCGCATCATGGATGGGCATAAACGATATTTACTGCTCGGCAGATACTGTCGACCTTTACAACCCTAAGGTAGTACAGGCCACAATGGGCGCCATAGCCCGCGTCAATATCTCCTACTGTGACCTCCCGGAGCTTCTTGACCAGGCCGTGCATGACAATATACCCGTGTATGGCACATTTCTTGACGGCACCGACATATATGATACACAACTCACTCCCGGCGGCATCATTGTGATGGGTAACGAAGGGAACGGCATCAGTGACACGGTAGCCGCCTGTATCGACCGGAGACTCCTCATACCATCCTATCCTCCGGGCCGTCCATGCGTCGAGTCACTCAATGTATCGATGGCGACAGCTATAGTAACAGCCGAGTTCCGTCGACGCTCATATAACTGATTCATGGCAAAAACTAAAACAAAAACCGTGTGGTACTGCTCCAGCTGCGGTGCCGATTTTCCCCGTTGGGAAGGACGATGCCCCGCCTGCGGCGAGTGGAACACTCTGGTTGAAGAAAAAACCAGCTCACGTCCCAGCAAGAATATAGGACCGGCCGACGCCGGACACAGTGAGGTACAGAAGATCAGCGACATCATGACCTCTGTGCAGGAACGCATACCACTGCCATCAAAGGAACTGAACCGTGTACTTGGCGGCGGACTAGTACCGGGATCGCTCGTACTGCTCGGCGGAGAACCCGGCATAGGCAAGTCGACGCTTGTATTACAGAACATACTGTCGATAAAGTCCCGCAAAGTACTATACGTCTCCGGCGAGGAGAGTGCGACGCAACTCAAGCTCCGCGCAGACCGCATAGGTCGTCCCGGCGACACATGCTACATAGTGTGCGAGACTTCGCTGGAAACACTCTTCAGTCATATCCATAACGTAAAACCCGGACTGCTCATCGTCGACTCGATCCAGACTATAGCAAGCGACGATCTCGATTCGGCCGCAGGCAGCGTCAGCCAGGTGAGGGAGTGCGCAGTAAGACTGCTCCGATATGCCAAGACCAGCAACACGCCGGTTATACTCATAGGACACATCACCAAGGAAGGTTCGCTTGCCGGCCCAAAAGTACTGGAACACATAGTAGATGCTGTACTTCAGTTTGAAGGTGACAGCCAGTATATGTACCGCATACTCAGAGGAATCAAGAACCGCTTCGGCAGCACCAGCGAGATCGGCATATACGAGATGTGCCAGCGAGGACTGCGTGAGGTCACCAACCCGTCGGAAATGCTGATGTCAAACAACGAAGAGGATCTCTCCGGCGTAGCTATCGGAGTCACAATCGACGGCATGAGACCGTTCCTTATCGAGGTACAGGCTCTCGTGAGCAGTGCCGCATACGGCACCCCGCAGCGTTCTGTGACAGGATTCGACTCCAAGCGTATGAACATGCTACTTGCCGTGCTCGAAAAACGTGTGGGATTCAAGCTCATACAAAAGGATGTATTCCTCAACATCGCCGGCGGTCTCAAAGTCAACGACCCGGCACTTGATCTGGCAGTGATCAGCGCCATCCTATCGAGCAACGTCGACATGGCCATACCACGCGGTATATGCATGACCGGCGAAGTCGGTCTCTCGGGCGAGATACGCCCCGTGACACGTATAGAGCAACGCCTGCGCGAAGCCCAGAAGTTAGGTATGACAACAATAATCCTTCCAAAAGGCAACCTAAAAGGTATAGATCTGAACGGACTGACAATCAGGATTGTGGAAGTAGCCAAGGTAGAAGAGGCATTCCGTCACCTATTTGCATAACCGCCTGCGGCATAAAAAGCAGTATGCACAAAACAACATAAATATCATTACATTATTGCATCTGTTTAGCCAAATATTGTTAATGTAATGCATTTTAATCCGCATGATATTGCAAAGTATCGGACAAATAATTAACTTTGTATTTATACAAAATCAATACTAACACCCTAAAACCACTCTAAGCCTATAGCATAACATTACTCAAACAGTTAATATACAAGTAAGTAATGCAAAAAAAGAATCAGTTGACCGACGAACAGTTGGTGGCTGCCTACGCTGCAGGTAACAATGAGGCTTTCGACACCCTTTTAGGGCGTCATAGTGATCGCGTATACACCTACATACAGCGTATTGTGAAAGACGGTGCACTCGCCGACGATATTTTTCAGGAAACCTTTGTCAAGGCTATCACCACGATCAAGCAGGGTCGATACGCCGAGAGCGGCAAGTTCTCGGCATGGATAACAAGGATAGCCCACAATCTGATCATCGACAATTTCAGACAAGAGAAATCGGAGAACACCTTCTCAGCCGACACCGACGACATAGACATCTACAACCGCCGCGACCTTGCCGACGGCAATATCGAAGACATGCTCATACGGGAGCAGATCCATACCGACGTAAGGCGTATCATGGATTCTCTCCCCGAACCTCAGCGCGAAGTCATCGACATGAGATTTTTCCGCGACATGAGTTTCAAGGAGATATCCGAAGCCACAGGGGTAAGCATAAACACCGCCTTAGGGCGCATGAGATATGCTGTACTCAACATGAGGCGTATAGCCGAAAAAAACAGCATAGTACTGACGGCCTAACGGGTCGTCAGTATATTTTTTCACCTAACATAAATACATCACATGAAACCATCACGATTACTTTTCATTCCCGCTGTGATATTGTCCATATTCCTCACGGCATGCTCCGACGACCCCGAAACGCCACGCGCCGAAACCGAATACGTAACAGATGCAGGCACAGGTGGCGATATCACCGGTTTCTATGTCCTCAACGAGGGCAACATGGGCGCAAACAAGTGCACACTCGACTATTTCGACTATGCCTCGAAAACATATACGCGCAATATATATGCCGAAAAGAACCCGGACCAGCCAATGGAACTTGGTGATTCCGGATACGACATCGCCGTTTACAATAATCGGCTGTATATAGTTGTCACCGGCAGCAAAAAGGTAGAAGTACTCGATGCAGCCACAGCACGGCGCATCGGCCAGGTAACGGTCGACATGCCCCGCAATGCAGTATTCTACGGAGACTACATGTACGTGAGCAACTTCAAGGGAGGCGAGGGAAGCAACGGTTCTGTCGTCAAGGTAAAACTCGACGACCTGTCGATCGTCGGGACCTGTCCGGTAGGAATGGGACCCGAAGGAATGGTTATAGCTGACGGCAGACTATATGTAGCCAACTCATCCGATTACGTGAACTATGACAACAGGATCTCGGTAATAGACCTGTCGACATTCACAGTCACCGCTACAATCCAGGGCGGCACAAACATGCGTTGCATCAAACTGGACAGTTTCGGCAACATGTGGGTCACCTCACAGGGCGACTACTTCAATATATCACCTTCCCTGATAATGTTCAGAAAAACCGGCGGAGAGTATATAAAGTCAAAAGAATATGACTACGCCTGCAGCGGTCTGACATTCAGCGACAATACCATATACTTCTACACCACCACATATGACCCGGAAGGGAAAAGCACAAATAAATACTACAAAGCCGGCATCAATGCCGACGGCTTCAGTGAGACTCCGGTTCCATATCTGAGCGACAGCAACGCCGGCAATATCACTCTGGCATACGGTATCTTTGCCCAACCCTCCGACGGCACCATATTCATAACCGATGCCAAAAACTATGTATCCTCCGGACAGATCAACTGCTTCGACAAATCCGGAAATCTACTTTGGAAAGCTACTACCGGAGATATTCCGGGACATATAGCCTTCATCAGGAAGTAACACCCGATACATAACAGCCCATTGGGCCGCGACTCATACGGATCGCGGCCCATTTTTATATTTATTTCACGACGCACCCATTTCATTATATAAAAATATAGACTACCTTTGCATCAGATTAAAAGTAACAACCACATATAAGTTATAATATTTTAATGAAAGCAAAGTTTTCATCAAAAATAGGAATAATAGCAGCAACTGTAGGATCGGCTGTAGGCCTCGGCAACATATGGCGATTTCCTGCCGAGGTACAGGAAAACGGAGGCGCCGCTTTCCTGCTCATATACATACTGTGTGTATTCCTGCTTGGTGTACCGGTAATGTTATCGGAATTTTCACTGGGACGTGCCGGAGGCGCCGATGCTGTGGGCACATTCAGAAAACTGACACCGGGAAAGCCATGGTGGCTGATCGGACTGCTTGGCATACTCGCCTCATACATAATACTCTGCTTCTATATGGTAGTTGCCGGCTGGACACTCGAATACATGATACAGTCAATCACAGGCAACCTCTACCAGCCTGTAGACGGCACGGATACGGCGGGATCATTCACAGCACGAATGAGCCAGTACATCCAGAGCGAAAACACCCCGCTTATATATATCTACATCATGATCGCCCTTAATCTGGCCATCCTGCTGGGCGGCGTGAAGAAAGGAATCGAACGTATATCCAACATTCTGATGCCCATGCTGTTTCTGCTGCTCGTGATATTCTGCTGCGTGTCGCTGTCACTACCGGGGGCATCGGGAGGTGTAACATTCTTCTTCGAACCTGATTTCAGCAAGATCACCCCCACGGTAATCATCAACGCTCTGGGCCAGGCATTCTTCTCGCTTAGCCTCGGAATGGGAGTACTCATCACCTACGCGTCATACTTTCCCAAGGACTCCAGACTGGGACGCACAGCTTTCACCGTGTCAGTACTTGATCTTCTGGTAGCGCTGATGATGGGACTGATCATATTTCCCGCAGTTGTATCATTCGGACTCGAAAACGAAAGCCTGCGCGGACTCACACTCGTATTCGTCACTCTGCCGGAAGTATTCAATCAGATGGAATTCACAACTCTGTGGTCATCACTTTTCTTTCTGACTCTCGCCGTCGCCGCCATAACCTCCACCATATCCATAGCAGAAGTAAGCGTAGCCTTCTTCCAGGACCGCTTCAGGATGTCAAGAGCCAAGGCATGCCTGTGTGTTCTCCTGCCCACGGTACTGTTCAGCACACTGTGTTCACGAAGCCTCGCAGCCGGAAGCTCACTCACGGTAGCGGAGATGACACTGTTTGATTTCATGGACATGCTGGCGACCAATGTAATGCTTCCCATAGGCTCTCTGCTCATGTGCATATATGCCGGATGGGTTATACCGCGCAGACTGATGCTCAGCCAGCTTACCGATAACGGTACCATCAGAAGCCATATCTGCACGTTTATTCTCTTTTGCATCAGATATATTGCGCCACCGGCAATTATCGCTATCTTTGTGAGCAGTTTCCTGTAACTCTCCTCAAAATGAAAAGACCTACACGCCCGATGATCAACGGCTCGGCCATATCACTGGCTATTATTGCCGCAATACTGCTGACGCTATCACTGCTGAACCGATGTGACAACAACAGCAGTGAACCGGTACAGACTGCTGTATCTCCGATAGACACCGATGCCATAGAAAACGACACACTGACAGCCGGCAGAAGGGCAGGTAAAGTCGCCGGATCATCAGAACGATCACCAGAGAGGAACCGTCGTTCACGCAGGCCGACCGGACGACAGCCACAAATACCTCCCGAACGCAGCCCGCTCGACCAGCCGGTAGGCGTAAACCGGACAACAGACAGGTAGTACTACAGACAAATATTCTTGCTTATCACACCTATTATAATTATCTTCGCGATATAATACAGAAACAGTATCAACGTGACCCCGTTCAAACCATTCTCGCTCAATATAAAGGGACGCCTTCTGGAATTCACCCGCCCCGCAGTCATGGGTATACTGAACATCACGCCCGACTCGTTCTACAGCGGATCGCGCACTATGTCACCCATGGAAACAGACCGTCGCATCGCTACTCTTATCGACGAGGGAGCCGACATTATTGACATAGGCGGATATTCATCACGTCCCGGAGCCGACATTGTCTCCCGCGACGAAGAACTGCGCCGGCTTGATACTGGCATTGAAGCTGTCAGGCGCCGGTCCGCACTCATCCCGGTATCGGTAGACACGTTCCGTGCAGATGTGGCGCGTAAAGCTGTCTCCGAACTCGGAGCAGATATCATAAACGACATCTCAGGCGGCATCCTTGATGACAACATGCCGGAAGTCGTTGCCGAGACTCATGCACCATACATAATGATGCACATGCGCGGCACTCCAGCCGATATGCAGCAGCATACCGACTACAACGATGTCACAGCCGAGGTGATCGGATGGCTCAGCCGCCGGCTTGCCTTGTTCTCACAGGCTGGAGCCTGCGATGTGATTATTGATCCGGGATTCGGATTCAGCAAGACTGTCAGCCAGAACTACGAAATACTGTCCAGACTTGATCTGTTCCACTCGCTCTGTCGGCCGCTGCTCGTGGGAGTATCGCGCAAATCAATGATATACCGAACGTTAGATAACACACCGGAAACATCACTGAACGGGACCACCGTGATCAACACACTGGCACTTGAGCGCGGAGCCTCCATTCTGCGCGTACATGATGCAGCCCCGGCCCGCGAGGCCATCGAGCTGGTAATGAAAACAATGCAATACTGATCCTTATGGAAAGCTTCGGCATAAAAGACATTTTCGACATCGTCATTGTAGCCCTGATGCTGTACTATCTGTACCGCATTATGAAAGAGTCCGGTACCATCAACATATTCTACGGAGTGATGGCATTCATCATAGTCTGGGTAGTAGCAAGCGAGATTCTCGAGATGAGACTCATAGGCACTATTCTTGACAAATTCATGAGTATCGGCCTTCTTATTCTTGTGATAATATTTCAGGACCAGATAAAGCGGTTTCTTGTCGAACTCGGCTCTCAGCGACGATGGAAATTCCTCACAAATCTGTTCCATCACCGTCGCTATGACGGATCGGCCGACGAAGCCTGTCAGTATATCATGCCCATAGTCTATGCATGCCGGAACATGGCCAAGACAAAGACCGGCGCGTTAATCGTAATACAGGAGCACCTGCCGCTCGACAACTACGAGAACACAGGTGACAGCATCGACGCGGCCATCAACTCCCGTCTGATCGAAAATATTTTCTTCAAAAACTCACCCCTGCATGACGGAGCAATGATAATAGCTGACGGACGCATCAAAGCGGCAGGATGCATCCTCCCTGTAAGTCACGACACCGACGTGCCCCGCTCTCTGGGCCTGCGTCACCGTTCGGCTCTGGGTATATCACAGGCCAGCGACGCCATGGCAATCGTCGTTTCGGAGGAGACCGGACAAATATCGATAGCCCACAAAGGACGCCTCGAAACCGACCTTACCTCCACCCAGCTCGAGCAACGTCTAAACGACCTGACCACAATCTGACCTGATTCACAAGAAGCCACAACACCATCAGGGCCGTGATTGTCACGAAAATGAATCAGACAAGATTACCGCGTACCCTGTCGAGATACAGTTTCATTGCTTCCGGGTCCCGACGCTCAACGATATCCTGCAGTTCGGCAAGACGTTCCCGTATCAGTTGCAGCTGAGCGGGAGTATTGGGATTGAACAATATCTCGCTCAGCAGATAATCATCCTCGCTCATCAGACCGCGGGCAATGGCAAGATGACGCTTAAAAGTAGTGCCGGGGGCATCCTGGTGCTTCATGACCGCACCGAAGACGAGTGTCGAAGCGAAAGGAATCGAGAGAGAATAGGCAATAGTCCCGTCATGCTCGGCAAATGTATATTCCTCGACATGAAGTCTGAGGTTACTGTAAAGCTGACGGAAGAAAGCCTTGCCGAGATCATCACCCTCGCTTATGATGATAGCATTCTCACTGGACAGATTGCTCAAGGAGGCGAAAGTAGGACCGAACATAGGATGGGTCGAGACATAGGGATGACCGCAGGCCGCGTAGAACTCCGGGAGACCGGTCTTTACAGATGCTATGTCACTCAGTATGGTATCGGACGGAAGATGCGGCAGCACATCCTCGAAAGCCGGCAGAGTGTATCTGACCGTAGCTGCATTTATCAAGAGTTTCGGAGAGAAAGCATCAACCTCCTCAAGCGATGTAAAACGCCTGGCGTTGTACGTAAAACGCAGACGGCGCGGATCAGGATCATATACAGCGACCTCATGGTCAAACGAAAGGAGATCACAGAAGAACGTACCCATCTTTCCGGCACCCAGAATAAGTATTTTCATTTTTACTCAATATTAAATCATATCTCACTCAGAGACTGAACACATTCATTCAGGACCGGATCAAAGACGGTTGACAATCTCGACCTGACGGCGTACCGATTCCTCATGGATCGATGCGAGAATCTTACGCATGAAGTCGGGAGACATTCCCATCTCCTGTGCAAGTTTCACCCTGCCGCTCATAAGGTCCTCGTAACGGCCGGCCTGAATAACAGGCATACGGTGCTCCTTCTTGAACTGGCCTATCTCGTCGGTCACACGCATACGCCTGGCAAGCACTTCCAACAGTTCATTGTCAATGGTATCCACCTGTTTACGAAGCTGATTGAGACTCTCGGTAGTGCAGTTTCCGTCACGCAGTACAAGTGTATCAAGAATATAGTCAAGGACCTCGGGTGTCACCTGCTGGCTCTTGTCGCTCCAGGCCTGATCCGGATCACAGTGACTCTCTATTATCAGTCCGTCAAACCCCATATCAAGCGCCTGCTGTGAGATCGAAGCGATCAGTTCACGCTTACCGCCGATATGACTCGGATCATTGATGACAGGAAGTCCCGGCACACGACGGCGCAATTCGATAGGAATATGCCACTGTGGCATATTTCGGTACAGATGCCTGCCATAGGCACTGAATCCCCGGTGAATAGCGCCAAGACGGTGAACACCGGCATTATAGAGACGCTCGAGGGCACCTATCCAGAGCTCAAGGTCCGGATTGACGGGATTCTTTACAAGAACAGGAATATCGACACCCGAGGCCTGAATGGCATCGGCGACCTCCTGCATGGCAAATGGATTGGCTGAAGTCCTTGCTCCGATCCACAACAGATCGATACCGCTCTCAATGGCCGCCTCCACATGGGCACGCGTGGCAACCTCGGTAGCGGTCAGCATGCCTGTGATCTCCTTGGCCTTCTTCATCCAGCCGAGAGCCTCCACACCTACACCTTCAAACCCACCGGGCTTGGTACGGGGTTTCCACACACCGGCACGCAGGATCTTTATACCATTGACCGCCAAAGCCCCGGCCGTTTCCAGAACCTGCTGTTCTGTCTCAGCGCTGCATGGACCGGCTATCACAAAAGGTCTGCGCACGATATCAATATTGTCGAAAAGCGGTTTAAGATTATCCATGATCATATAGTCTGAAGTATTTTACGGACATGACATGCCCATTGAATTTTCATTTAATTATTCTCTCAAGTGCCTGTTGCATTTTGTCGCGGGTAGCACAGAGAGAGATTCGAATATACCTGTCTCCCTGCGAACCGAATATCATGCCTGGAGTGATAAATACACGTTTATCATACAAGACCTTATCGGCAAGCCATTCTGCCGATGGAGCATCTTCCGGAATACGTCCCCACAGGAACAGCCCCTGCTGGGCAGGATCAGCACAGCAGCCGAGCTCATCCATGATCTTCATGGCAAGTCCGCGGCGGACGGCATACTCGGCATTGAGTTCACGATACCAGTCCTCACCCAGCGACAGAGCCCTTACAGCGGCAAGCATCATTGGCTTGAACTGACCTGAATCCACATTGCTCTTAACCTTGACTATCCAATTGATGAACTTAGGATTAGACGAGACCATAGCCATACGCCAGCCGGCCATGTTGTGACTTTTGCTCAGGGAATTCATCTCAACAACGATATCCCTGGCACCAGGTACCTGAAGGAGACTCGTAGGTTTATCGCTCAGTATGAAACTGTACGGATTGTCATGTGCTATCACGATTCCGTGACGACGGCCGAAGTCAACCAGACGCTCCATCGTAGCACGTGAGGCAGGTGCTCCCGTAGGCATGTGCGGATAGTTGACCCACATGAGTCTGACACCTTCAAGCGGCATTGACTCCAGCTCGTCAAAATCCGGCTGCCAGCCATTCTCGGGGCGCAAGGTATAGTTGACAACCCGTGCACCGACAAGCTTTGCAGCCGAGGTATAGGTAGGATATCCGGGATTAGGCACGAGAACTCCGTCGCCCGGATTCAGGAATGTCAGATCGACATGCAGTATACCCTCTTTCGAACCTATGAGCGGCTGTATATCGGTGGCAGGGTCAAGCTCGACGCCATACCAGCGGTGATACCAGTCGGAATACGCCTTACGCAGTTCCGGCAACCCCACAGTGAGCTGATATGAATGGTTTGACTCCCTGAGAGCCTCTTCTCTGAGCGTCTCGATAACCTCAGGGGCCGGAGCACGGTCCGGACCGCCGATGCCGAGCGATATGACATCAAGCCCGCGGGCATTCATTTCTGCAACTTCACGCAGTTTGCGCGAGAAATAGTATTCTCTGATCTCCCCGACACGGTCGGCCGGTTCAATCGACGGGATTCTGGCACTCGACATATTCTCCAAGTATTTTAAAATCATTCATTAACGGACGTACGGCATCAATAGCCTGACGGTAACGCACATAGCTGTCAAATGTAAGGTCCACATAGAAACGGTACTCCCACTCGCGTCCCACGATAGGCAACGACTGGATCTTGGAAAGATTTATGTCATAGAACGAGAGTATCGTGAGCACCTTGGCAAGAGCGCCACGGTTATGCGGCAACGTAAACTCTACCGACGACTTATCAATAAGTTCGGCACGCGGAACCATCTCACCAGCCACAAGCGGATCGGCAAGAATAAGAAAACGGGTGAAATTACGTTTATTGGTCTCTATCCCCTCGGCAAGTATATCAAGACCGTATAGCTCAGCGGCATACTTACCGCACACCGCGGCATGGTGTAAGAGCCTGTCACGGGCTATGTCACGGGCACTGCCGGCGGTATCGTTTTTCTCGACAATATTGAAGTGACGCTGACGGCGCAGGTACTGGTCACACTGCATCAGTGCCATAGGATGGGAATTGACCTCGGTAACCGTATCGACAGTCTCGCCGGGCAATGCACACAGCACGTGGCTGATACGCATTTTTGTCTCTCCCACTACTCTGAGATTGCTACGGCGCAGCAGTTCATGATTGGTGAGCAGACTGCCGGCAATAGTATTCTCGATAGCCACTATGCCCAACAGGGAGGCATCACTGTCAAGTCGTTCAAACATGTCGGGAAATGTCTCACACTCGACAGTCTCTATATTCTCACCGGCAAAATACCTGCGGGCGGCTGCGTCATGGAAACATCCCGCAATGCCCTGTATTGTCACTCGTTTCATTCAATATAAAAAATTGTGAGTCCCGCGAGGATGATACCTGCGGGACTCATGTTAAAAATATCCTGATGTCTTGATCTTGATTTTCTTACAACGTGCTATCCCGCTCTTATTTCCTATAAAAATAAAAGTAAAAAAAATAACCGTTGCTAAAAAATCGATCTGATGACATATTGTTCGTCTTTCAATTACGAGGCAAAGATACGGTTTTTAGTTTTAAATACACAACTAAAAACAATATTTTTTTAATATTTTCAGAAAAGATATGTCAGACGCAGAGTCCACGTACGGTTGCGTGCCGAGAAATCCTCAAGCTTGACGGTCTTGAGAGCATAGGTCATGCCCCATGTATAGCTGGCCTGTATCTGCCAGTGTTTAAACACCTCGAATCCCATACCGCACTGGACACCGAGATCACCGCCGGCATATTCCAGAGCAGGGATACGGCTGTGCCCCATCAGGAACGAGAATGCAGGGCCACCGAAGACATAGGGAGCGACATAATCCTCAAGACCGGCCATACGTGTCCACTTGAAACGCAGATTGACAGGAATCTCGAAGTAATGGAGATAGGAACGCTCGCGGCCATAACCGTCAGAAGCCCAGATCTCGCGTTGCCCGAGATTAAGCGTAGCACCACGCTGAGTATAGAGAGCTGCGAAATCTATACCGAAACCTATTCCGGGGAACATCATCTCTCCCTGTATTCCAACTGTCTCGCCGACACTGCGGTCAACATCAAACAACGTCTGCCTGAACTTCAGTGTAGTCATGTCAACACCTGCCGTAGGTCCGTAACGGAACTGGGCTGCAGAAGGGAGGGCAACGCTCAGCCCCACGACGACAAGTATGATCGAAAGTATTCTTTTCATTATATATATTTTTCCAGCACTTATTTTCTTAATAACACCTGATCACGCACCTATTATTCCGATAGCCCCGGCGGTATCGACAAGCGACTGCTCGCCGGTGGTCATATTCTTGAGCGTAAGCTTGCCCTCGGCCAGTTCGCTCTCCCCTATGATGGCTACATAAGGTATGGCCCGCGAATCGGCCCACGACATCTGTTTCTTCATCTTTGCCTCGTCGGGATATATCTCAGCGGCTATCCCGGCCGCCCGCATCTCCTTGAGTGCCTTCATGGCCGCGGCGGCCTCGTCATGTCCAAGGTTGGCAAACATCACTGCGGTAGCCTTGGCTGTTTCCTCAGGGAACAGGTCGAGAGCCGTGAGAACATCATATATACGGTCGGCGCCAAACGAGATCCCCACGCCCGATATTCCCGGCATGCCGAAGACCCCGGTAAGATTGTCATAGCGGCCGCCGCCGGTTATCGAACCTATCGCGACATCGAGAGCCTTGACTTCGATTATCGTTCCGGTATAGTAGTTGAGACCACGGGCGAGCGAGACGTCAAGGTCAAGATCGGCCCGCAGGCCGAGTTCCCTTGTGCCATGAAGCACGGCATTAAGTTCTTCGACTCCCCTGAGACCTGTTTCAGAATCAGCCAGCAATGCGGCAAGAGCACTGAGACGCTTATCGGTCGGGCCTGAAATCGCCAGTATGGGCTGCAGACGGCCGATCGCCTCGGGAGTGAGACCGCGCTCGCCCAGCTCGGCGTTCACATTCTCCACACCTATCTTATCCAGTTTGTCTATCGCTACGGTTATATCGACAATCTTGTCGGGATGGCCTATTATCTCGGCAATACCTGCAAGGACCTTACGGTTGTTTACCTTTATGGCAATGCGTATATTCAGCCGCGAGAACACCTCGTCGATAAGCTGCAGGAGTTCGATCTCATTGAGAAGAGAATCAGACCCGACAACGTCAGCATCACACTGATAGAACTCACGGTAACGGCCCTTCTGAGGACGGTCGGCGCGCCACACAGGCTGTATCTGGAACCGCTTGAAAGGTAACTGCAGGTCATTGCGATGCTGCACCACATAACGTGCGAACGGTACGGTGAGATCGTAACGCAGACCCTTCTCACACAACTGAGCGGCCAGACGGTTCGTATCACCGCTCTCGATAAGAGACTTATCGGCTTTGGCCAGATAGTCACCCGAATTAAGTATCTTGAACAGGAGTTTGTCACCCTCCTCGCCATACTTTCCCATGAGTGTGGAGAGATTCTCCATAGCCGGGGTCTCTATAGGCATGAAGCCATACAGACGGAACACCTCCCTGATGGTATCGAATATATAATTGCGGCGGGCGGTCTCGACAGGCGAGAAGTCGCGCGTACCTTTTGGGATAGAAGGTTTCTGAGCCATTGATAATATAGTATTCTTGATTGAATTTTCGTGATAAAGTGCAAATTTAGCGTTTTATCCACACTTACCCCCAATATTAGCATATTTTAATATTCATCATCATGAAACGTGCACCATATCATTATGAAAATACCAGAAAGACGGTATTTGTCAATCCTGTAATACGACATACCTTTGCAACATTTTAAATACCACCATTATTTTCCAATATGATACATCGCATTTTATTACTTTTTCTCCTGTTTTTTTCGGTTAAAATTCCTTTCATGCATGCCCAGAGCGACGCCCACATAATGGGACATATCATAGATACACAGACAGGCGAGCATCTGCCATACTATCCGGTGAAACTGGCCGGAACGTCGATAGGCACGGTTACAGATGCCACAGGTCACTACGTTCTGCGTAATATCAGACCGGGGGATTACAATATTGAAGTTGCCATGATTGGTTACTCAGCACAAACCAAGTCCGTGACTGTGTCAGCCGGGAAAACAGTCGAAATAGATTTCATGGTCGTTCCAGATGCATTCATGCTCGATCAGGTCGTAGTCACAGGGAGCAAGAGTGAGACCAAACGCAGGAGTTGCCCCGTGCTGGTCAACGTGGTGACCGATAAGCTGTTCAATATGGTCAATGCCAGTTCACTGGCCGACGGGCTAAGTTTCCAGCCGGGCGTACGTGTCGAGAACGACTGTCAGAACTGCGGTTTCACACAGGTGCGTATCAACGGTCTCGACGGCCATTATTCACAGATACTTATGAACTCGCGACCCGTATTCTCAGCGTTGACCGGTGTCTACGGACTGGAGCAGATACCTGCCAACATGATAGACCGCGTGGAAGTTATGCGCGGCGGCGGATCAGCCATATTCGGAGCTTCGGCCATAGGCGGGACAATTAATATAATTACAAAAGACCCGTCCGCCAACTACGCCGAGGTATCACACGCACTGACCTCGGTAGGCATAAGCGGTAGCCTTGACAACAACACCACATTCAACGCCTCAGTAGTCAGCAATGACTCCCGACTCGGCCTGACGGTCTACGGCCAGAGCCGTAACCGCGACGGCTATGACCACGACGGCGACACTTTCACCGAGATCGGCCAGATCAGAGCCCGGACATTGGGCTTCAGAACCTATGCACGTCCCGGAGACAACCAACGCATCACGGCCGAATATCACACTACACATGAGTACCGCCGTGGCGGTGACCAGCTTGACCGGGTCGCTCACGAGGCAATGATAGCCGAGCAGATCGACCACAATATCAATACCGGTGAGATGGCCTATGACATCTGGTCGACCGACAGGGAGAGCCACATAAACATATTCGGAGCGATACAGAACACACATCGCAAGAGTTACTATGGCAGCGGACAGGATCCTGACGCCTATGGCCGTACACATGACCTTGTAGTGACATCCGGAGCCCAGTGGACCCGCCGCTTAGGCCGACTTATCTTCATGCCGTCAGAGTTCATAGCCGGTCTGGAGTACAGCCATAACCGTCTGCATGATATATCGGAGGGATACAGTCACGATGTTACCCAGATAGTGAACATATACAGCGGATACTTACAGAACGAATGGCGCAACGACCGCTTCGGCTTCCTGATAGGAGCACGCATCGACAAACACTCCATGATCTCAGACGCTGTGATATCACCACGGGTAAACCTGCGTTACAATCCGAGCGATGAAGTAAACTTCAGGTTATCCTACTCCACAGGTTTCCGCGCTCCGCAGGCTTATGACGAAGACTTTCACATAGCTGTCGTAGGCGGAGAACGCGTGGTCACAGTTCTGGCCGCAGGACTTAAGGAAGAGAACAGCAACAGCATTAGCGGATCAGCCGACCTTTATCATACATTCGGTACAATACAGACAAACCTCATGGTCGAGGGCTTCTACACCGATCTGAGCGACGTATTCGCCATGCGTAAACTTGACCAGACCGATGAAGCCGGCAACACTGTGCTCGAACGCTACAATGGTTCCGGAGCATACGTAGCCGGGGTAAATGTGGAAGCCAAGGCCATATTCCCAGGCAAGATACAGTTACAGAGCGGCCTCACATGGCAGTCAAGCCGTTACAAGAAACCCGAGCAATGGAGTGAGAACACAGATGTGGCACCAGTGAAACGCATGTTCCGCACACCCGACCTCTACGGTTACCTCACACTGAACTATGACATAACACGTCAGTTCAAGGCTACTCTGACCGGCACCTATACCGGCCGTATGCTCGTACAGCATATGGAGGGATCGGGCACCGACATTGACCGCGCTGTCGAAACCCCGCGGTTCTTCGATGCCAATCTCCGGCTCAGCTACGAGGTAAAAGTCTTCAATACGGCATGTCTGGAATTCAGCCTGGGCGTGATGAACATCTTCAACAGCTACCAGAACGACTTCGACAAAGGCTATATGCGCGACTCAGGCTATATATACGGACCAAGCCTTCCACGCAGCCTGACTGCAGGGCTACGGCTGCACATCTGATTCCGATATCCGTTAATTGATTCAGAGGCATTCTTTGTCAGGAGTAAACTCCGCATGCAGAGCCTCGAAACGTGCGAGAGTCCTCATCCCGAGACCTGACATAGACCTGCGCACGCGCTCAAGCGTCTTACGTTGCATATCGCCGCTCTTGGAATAGAACTTGTCGGCGTAACACACAAGCCGTTCAAGCAGATTACGCGGCATATAGTCACCGGCCGGAATGGGAAGAGACAGCTGCCTGATATCGGCGGCCGTAATTCCGGCACCGGTATGACGCTCGGCCACCGATGCGATACGGTCAGGCACACCCTCCCGGCGCAGAAGTGCGGCGCCGGCTATCCCGTGCATGATGTAAGGCTCAGCGCCGTGACAGTGGATACCGGGCGCATCGGTCAGCACTATTCCTATATCATGCAGCATGGCGGCAGCTTCCACATCATCCCGGTCCACATCAAGCCCCAGCCGGTCGGCGATGTCAAGGGCAAGATCAGCCACCTGGCGGCAATGGCGCATATAAATATCCCGCAGGGGTGAGCCCGCGGGATAATATCTGTCGATTACAGACTGGTAATCCATCACTCGATTATCGTATTCCAGCCATGCACATCAGCCTCCTCGCCCATCTGGATTCCACGCAGTTTGTGGTATAGGGCTGTTACTACAGGACCGGGCTGTCCGTCCTTGGCTATTATGTACCTGTTACCGTTGTCAAGATCGTGTATCTCGGCAACAGGAGACGCTACAGCCGCAGTACCTACAGCCGCAGCCTCATCGATATCGGCCAGTTCTTCAACTGTAATATGACGCGCCTCTACCTCGATTCCCATGTCGAGGGCCAGCTGCTGGAGCGACTTATTGGTAATGGACGGCAGTATCGAATCGCTCGCCGGAGTAATATATTTACCGTCTTTGATTGCGATGAAATTAGCGGGTCCACACTCGTCAAGATACTTCTTCTCCTTGGGATCGAGATACAGCACAGCCGAGTATCCGAGTTCGTGGGCATGCTCGCCTGCCGTAAGACTGGCCGCATAGTTGCCTCCCACCTTCCATCGGCCGGTGCCACGCGGAGCCACACGGTCATACTCCCGCATGATGCAGATGTTGGTAGGTTTGAACCCTTCTTTGAAATATGGTCCGACCGGAGTCACCATCACTATAAAAAGATATTCTGAAGCCGGTTTCACACCTATGCGTGGAGAGATACCGATCTCAAGGGGACGGATATACAGAGAGGCTCCGCTACCATATGGCGGAATAAAACGCTCGTTGAGTTTCACTACCTTTCTGACCATTTCGGCAAACAGTCCGGTCGGAATCGGTTCCATCAGTATTCCGCGCGCCGACTCCTGGATACGTGCGGCATTCTCCTCAAGCCGGAACACGCGTATCTTGCCGTCCGCACCGCGGAAAGCCTTAAGACCCTCGAATATCTCCTGGCCGTAGTGAAGGGAACTGGCGGCAATATGCAGGTTGATGGTCTCGGACGACGAAACTTCAATCTCTCCCCACCTGCCGTCCTTGTAGACACAACGTACGTTGTAGTCGGTAGGGATATACCCAAAGGCCAGATTGGCCCAGTCAAGTTCTTCTTTCATAACCGTAGAAATTTTGCCGACAAAAGTAACAAATTATTTTCAAACAACTACCACCGACCACCATTTTTCAATATACAGAATCATTTAGACCACCCGCTTTATCATGAATAAGATACCAGCCGCTTTTAGAATCTCCGGTAATAAATGGTTGACTATATTTTGAATAATATTTCGTTACTTTTTAATTATAAAAGCAGGAGAACTTATCAGCACCGTCAGTTATGATA
>CAJUBL010000019.1 GCA_910584665.1 uncultured Muribaculaceae bacterium
ATCTTGTCGATTTAACTTTTCCTGTTTTTGTCGATTCAAAGTTACCGATTACACCATTGATATGGCCGGGGCTGTCACCAAAACTGCGTGGGATGGTAATGCTTTTAATGTGACATTTTATCGAAGAGATCCAAGTTGGGTAGAAACGATTGAGTTGCCTGAAATTGAATAATTGAATCATGATAAAATACGAAAAGAAACATACTGACAAGTCGTTCGACATTGACAAATGCCGTGAATCGGCACAGTCGGGCTGTGCCTCGGCACAATATCAACTCGGACAATGCTACGAGGAAGGCAAAGGAGTAGAACGTAATTTGGCAAAAGCCTTCAAATTGTATTGGCTCGCATCTGACAAATACCGCCCGGCAAAAGAGCGTCTTGACAAGGACAGCTATCAGGGGCAACTCGCCAAATGGCTGAAAAAGACGGTGAACGGCAAGCAGTTGGCTGGTGCTGACTTGGCGGAAGCGATGTGTATGTTCGGATGTTGTTATCAGCATGGTTGGGGTGTTGACTGCGACATGGCTTCTGCTGTGGAATGGTGGCGGAAAGCCGCAGACTTAGGCGATGCTTATGCCAATGACCGTTTGGGCTATTGTTACAGCCTCGGCAAAGGTGGTATGCAAAAAAATGCGGAGCAGGCTTTCGCCCACTATCTGAAAGCGGCGGAAGGCGGATATTCCGAGGATTATTTCTCTGTGGGATTGTGTTATAAAGAGGGTGACGGAGTGGAACGTGATGCTGAAAAAGCCTTTGGCTGGTTCAATAAAGCTGCCAAGCATGACAACCCTATGGCTTGGGTGGAGCTTGGTCTCTGTTATGCCGCAGGTAGTGGCACAGCACAGGATTATGTAAAAGCTGTCGAGTGGTATCGTAAGGTGGCGGATCTTGGCGGAAATGCCTTCCCCGATGCACTGCGCAGTCTCGGTAACTGTTATGCGGCAGGACTTGGCGTGGAACAGGATTGGAACAAGGCTGTTGAGTTATACCGTCAGGCGGCAAAAGCGGATGAC
This sequence comes from uncultured Muribaculaceae bacterium, assembly GCA_910584665.1. Taxonomy (GTDB): domain Bacteria; phylum Bacteroidota; class Bacteroidia; order Bacteroidales; family Muribaculaceae; genus JAAVFS01. The sequence goes on from CAJUBL010000019.1 coordinate 1,017, forward strand.
CCTGAATCGCAGTACCTCCTTGCCCGATGTTATGCCGAGGGACACGGTGTTGAACAGGATATGGCAGAGGCCGTGCGCTTATACAAAAAGGCAGCGACAAATATCAACGAAAACAAGAGATATTACGGACATCCGGGAGCCATGCGTTGTCTGGGCAATTGCTATGCCAGCGGCATCGGCGTAAGAAAAAATGCGAAACAGGCCGACACATGGTATGCCAAAGTTGCCGAACAGGAACATGAGGCGTAAACGAATCAAATATATAGTAGTTTCCGCAACTCTACTCTTGGCAATCGGCTTATGTCGGAGCTGTTATAATATTTTCGTTAACACCGAACAAGAGATTTTCACCTCCCCACAGGGAACGAACACGATTATCGTGCAATACGATTTCATGTCGCGCCCGACAGTCTATAAAAAACGATTGCTTTGGGATAAGGAACTTTGGGAATATCCCGGCAGCGGATTTATGAAAACTGTGCATTTCAATGTTGAATGGCTCTCGGAAGATAAAATCCGAATAAGCTACGATGATAAGAATGACGAGTACGACGAGGAATTTATCATTGAGATTCCATAAATAATCCACCGAAATAAGCGATTTTCTCTCGGTGGATTTTTGATTAGTGAAGTTTCGGACCTTTGATGCGTTGTTTGGCTTTCTGCTGGTCGCAGAAACGGTGCCACGCTTCCTCGATGCTCAGCTCATGCCGGGGTGCATCTCAAGGAAGTGCTTGAAGTCATCGGATACTCCGCCCCCGTGGGCGAAGCCTTGTTCTTCGTGGATGCTTCCACCGAGAGAAGGCGATGAGAAACGGATTCCGGCACCCGGCGATGGTGATACCGGAGATTGTTTTGCCGCCAGTTGTTGCAGGAAGGCTTCGGGAATCTTGTGATCGGAGGGATATGCTCGACTTATTACAGGCTGACGCTTGTCGAAATCATACCATATCCAATGTGTGAGTGGCACAACCCCTCCCGGTTCGCAAATGCTGATGCTTATGAACTGACCTTCCTGAGACTTCTGCTGTCGCAGTCTGTCAATCTTTGCACCGCATACGGTGTCGGGCAATGGCGGTATGACAATCGGATTGGGCTGCTGCGACATGGATTGCCGTTGTTGTCGGGGCTGTGCCGATGGCCGGGATTGAGCCTTTGCCGCCTGCTGTTTTTCTCTCCGTGCCTTGAATTTTTGTTCAAGATTCTCACGGCTGAAAAACGGGTCAAGTTTCTTATACCAGAATTCATGCCTGCCAACTCCATAATAAAGGTTGACGCGCCCTGACTTCCCGATTTTCTCATTTACGGTTATACTGTTCTTACGCAACAGGTCAACGAATGGTACGGTTGCCAAGATTCGGCGATGAGCAATTTTTATTCTATTGCTGCTTTGAGGATTGTTGGGGGGCGCGATGTTGACAGATTGTTGCTGTGGGGTGGTCGGTTTGGTCTCCTCGCCATCGGTAGTGTCCTCATGCTTTGGTGCAAGGGCGGCTGTAATTCATTTGCCCGATTGTTGGGATAATGTTTAGCTGATAGTGAAACACCTTCACTGTTAAGCACATCAGCTACGCAGAGTTTGCCGTCAGAAGTATCAATTTGTTTCCAGCGGTAAAATTCGGCAAAATGATGGGCCAGCGGTACAAGGTATCTATCCAATTCCGCCCCCGTCGTATGTAAGTCAGTAAATACACACTTACAAGATACTGATTAAAAAGAGTAAATCGGGCAATCACTCCATCAAAGGCAAAATACTTTATTCTGTAAGAACCTGATAAATGTTAATACATTGCTTCAACAGACATACAACAATCTTTGAGAACGTTATTTTGTATTCAGCCTGCACTTCAATTGGTTATGCACAACTAAATATTATCGACTAAATTTTGTCCGACAACGACTAATTGAGTATTTAGCATCAGGAGCGTACAATTGAAGAATAGATTTAATTTTAGCTCTCTCTTCTTCGCTTGTTTCTGGCCCAGCAATTACTTCTAAATAATCAAAAGCATCTTCATCAACGCTCAAATCGAAATAAAATAATTCCGATCTATCCTTATTGATGGGAGGAAACCCAAATTTTGTAAAGGAAAAGTTAGGTATATCCACAATAATATGTCCAGTATTTTGGGGCACGGTATGCATTAACATCAATATAAACCTTGCTTCTTTCTGAAATCCCCATGACTTATGCTTCTTATATCCTATTCTCGTTGTGAAGTTCATTGAATAATGTCGCTCATCAGTATTCTTAATCATTATAGAATCGTTATATACCTTAGATAAGGTATCAACATACTCAACTTTTGTTAGGAAATCATGCTTCGGGGACGGTGGAAGTATCGCTAGCCCAGATGAAGTTGGATTGATTGTTCCATGAAAAATATAGTATGGTAAATACGATTTCTCACAAGATGTATCATGAAATCCAAAAGCAAATATTTCAGTGCCATCGGATTGTGTATATCGTTTATCCCATACCTTTCGGTCTATTTCATCCTTTGAGTTAATGATCATTTCAGACAAGAATTTTTGAAACAGATGATCTGAATCAAGTGAAATTCTTACTCCATGACTTTTACCCGCATATAATCCCCACTGAGGAATACTTTCCTCTTCTTCTAATGTCCAACATGACAATAAGAGATATTTAGCAAATGGATAACCGTTAATCTCAAGCTCGATTTCATCCGGATCATCAACGTGGTCCGAGCGATTAAATCTTATGGTTCGATTTTTAAGAATAAGGCCAAGAGTCTCGATTGATGTATAATGATGTATTCTCATATTTTAAAGTTTATGGCCATTATTAATTATAATTCTATTGGTATTCATACGTATCTGAAAATCTGACGACTAATCTCTTAAACATCCAATAGGTACTATTTTCACTCCGTCTTCACGGGTGTAGGCCATTTCTCCGCCGGTAAGGACTATAAGCAAATCAGGTTCTCGCAAGCGAATTTGTTTTTCGGTCTTGTTTTTCTCTGCCACAAGGCGTTTGATTTCAAGGAGATGTTTTGCACCTTCTTCAATCTCGCTACTGCCAAGTTTGCATTCTATCAGGGCATATCTTCCATCATCGAGATGTAGCACAGCGTCCGCCTCCAAGCCCAAGCGGTCGTGGTAGTAGGACAACCGACCGCCCAATGCCTGCGAATAAACACGTAAATCGCGAAAACAAAGACACTCAAAGATAGAGCCAAATGTTTTCAGATCCAGTTCAAGACTTTGCGGGGACGCACCTAAAGCGGCGACAGCAATTGAGGGATCGGTGAAACACCGTTTTTTTCCTGTGCGGATTACTGTCTTTGAGCGGATTGCAGGTGACCATGCCTCAATGTCGTTGATTACAAACAGTTTCTCCAGTGCTCCTACATAATCATCGAATGTAGGCATCGAGGTGCTTTCCATCTCTTCGGCGACATCTGCAAGCATTGACGTTTTCTTGGCGAGTGTGCATATATTTCTGGCATAAGACCGAAGAATCAGCCGTGCCAGCGATGGATTTCGCTTCACTTTATCCACGCGCGAAATATCCTCAGAGCATATTATATCCACATAATCTTTTGCAATCAATAGTTTTGCCGCCTCGCTGATCTCATCAAGCGATGCAGGCCAGCCACCACGACAGGCCGCGAATATCAGGTTCTCGATTGACAATCCGGACATGGAACCGTCTATATCATAATCTGGCTCGTCAAAGAGCCGGCGCAGCGACACACTGCCGTTTGATTCAAGCGATTCATACAGGCTCATGGGATACATCGCCATTTTTGTGATACGCCCGGTACCGGTGTGCATTATCTGCTCATCATCGACAACAGTAGAACCGGTAAGTATGAACTGGCCTTTCTCCCTGCGCTCGTCCACCGCATGACGGACGGCATCCCATATCACTGGGGCGACCTGCCACTCGTCAATCAGTCGCGGTGTATCACCCTTTAGCAATAGCGACGGTTTTGTGCGTGCAGTGGCGAGATACCCTTCCCTACGGTCCGGATCTTGCATTTTTATCACACTCGCCGCCTTACGCTCGGCAGTCGTTGTCTTGCCACACCATTTGGGGCCGGTAATCTGTACCGCTCCAAAAGCCTCCAGCCTCAAATCAAGAGTTTCATCGGCAATTCTATGTAGATATTTCAGCTTGCTCATAATCAACAGCAAAATTAGCGATTAAATTTCAATCGCACAATAACGTATTGCGATTTTGATACATTTTGTTTTGTGCTTTTGAAAATGAGCATATTGTTAAATTGAGTAAATACAGTTGTGTTATTTGCTATTGTCCGAAAGAATACCTAACTTTGCATAACCACAAACGAGAACTTTTACAAGATTGATTCAGCGCACAACGTAGCCTCGACGCAATCCCCCGAAAAGCATTGAAATACAACGGTGGAGAAATTGGGGAACGTTACACTTGAAATCCCTATAAGTTACAGAATACCACAGTATTACAATTAGTCTACATTTGCTGGTGGTACCACAAAAGTCACCACGCAATACCTAACCTATTGAAATATAATCCTTTCTGCGTGATGTGGTGCGTTACGGATGTCGATGGTAAAGATGTAAGTAGTTGATAATCAGTACTACACTCATAGCCCTTCTATTCATTCACCAACATTCAGCCACACGAAGTCACCCCAAAAGCCTAAACTTTAACAGAGTTTAACTATATCCGAGAACTAAAAACGTGGTGACCTCGGTTGAATTTTCACCGGGTCACCACACTAAACAGTTAAAATCCCATAAAATTTTTGTACCTTTGTGGTCGGGTTGGCACAAGTCGGCCCACGACATTTTGACATAAGAAGCGGTATGCTCTCTTGTATTTGGGAACGTAGGAAATTCACCAGTGTACTGAGATTGCATAGCGGTTCTCACGCATACGGCGTGGGCTGCTATCTCTACATCTGTACACAAGGTTTCCTACGACCTCCAAATAAGACGTAACGTTACAGTCCGCGCTTCTGCATTATATTGGAACGTAAAATAGAATATTCTATATGACGATGAAAAATGCCGACACAGATAAAGTTTCAACATTACAGGATGTTGACTCTATCCTACAATCCATAAAGCATTACAAGGGGATTGTAGAAAGCGATGAAGACTATTCCGAGAAGGGTGAGGCGTGGTATATGATGGGGCAGGCATATAAACAGTTGGCTGATTTCAAAAAAGCCTTCATTTGCTTCAAGAAAGCTTCCGCACATGATTATTCCGAAGCGTTTGCAATGGTGGGTGATGCTTATTTGGATGGTCAGGGTGTAGATAAAAATCCTGCAAAGGCCCGCCTGTGGTACAGGAAAGGTGTTGATATGGGTGAAATCACAGCCATTTTGAAATTGGCTGACTGCTATAAGCGAGGTTTTGGCGGCAAGGTTGATTACCCAAAAGCGATGGAGCAATATCTGCATCTCGCAGAACGCACAGGTCGTTTCTGGAACAGGTATGCCGATGGTATCGGAACCGCGCTATACGAAATCGGCAATATGTATCTCAACGGATTAGGAGTGTCGGTTGATTTGAAGAAAGCCGCCCGTTATTTCAAACTTGCCGCCAAGAAAGGCAATTCCGAGGCAGAAAATGCACTTAAAATTATAAATGCGAAACAGGCCGACACATGGTATGCCAAAGCTGCCGAACAGGAACATGACACCGAAAAACATTCTTGACATACGCCGCAGGGAGGATTTCCGGCGATGGCTCGTGGAGAATAGCTCCTCTGAAAAAGAGTGCTGGATTGCCGTGAAGCGTGGCAAGACTCCGCCGGAAGATACCCTATGGTATCTTGATGCCGTGGAGGAGGCTCTATGTTTCGGATGGATTGACTCGACGGTCAAGAACGTAGAAGGCGTGACCTTGCAGCGTTTCGGGCCTCGCACCAAGAAGGGTCGCTGGACGGAGCTGAACAAAGAACGATGCCGGAGGCTTGAAAAGCTCGGCATGATGACCGACAAAGGACGTGCCGCCTGTCCCGACCTGAATGCAGATTTTGTAATTGACACTGACGTGATCGCTGCATTTGAAACAAACCCGGCAGCGTGGGCGAACTTCCGTTCATTCCCTGCCTTGTATCAGCGGGTGAGGATCGACAACATACAACGCAACAAGGCCAATGCAGATTTATTCGCCATACGATTGAATAAACTCATCGAAGCAAGCGAACGGGGCGAAATGATCGGAGACTGGCACGACTGCGGACGCCTACTCGATTAAGTTACTTATTGAAAACATATGAAAGTATATAGGCCGGGAGAAAAACTACGCCAGTATGTGCGCTATTACTGGGTGCTGGAAAGCGATGAGTCTTTCAGTGTCCTGACTTTCCCTATAGGTTGTCCGCAGATTATTTTTCACCGTAAAACCCCGCTGTATATACCCGAACTCGCATCATGGCAAGACCGGTTTACAATAAGCGGGCAGGTGAATTTTCCGGCACATATAAGCTCTGTCGGCGAGCTTGACATGGTGGTGGCGGTGTTTCAACCCCATGCGATAGGAATGTTTATCGATACCACTCCGTCGACGTTCTACAATACAGAGATTTCCGGCCATGACCTAGAAAACCGCAGCCTGAACGAACTGTCGACAAAGGTATTCGATTCTGAGACGACTGAAGATTGTGTGAGACTGATTGACAGCTGGCTGTTGTCAAGAATCAGGACCACGTTGAATCTCAACCGCATTGCTAATGCAGTCTCCATCCTAATGACGGCTCCGGCGACCCCAGTCGGAACACTTGCCGAGGTCACTTGTCTTGGCAAAAAGTAGTTTGAACGTGTATTTTGCGATCAGGTGGGAATGCCCCCAAAAGAATATTCCCGGATAGTACGTTTTCAGAAAGCCTTGTGGCTCATTCAGAATGGCTCCCGCGATTATATAGGTATCGCCCATGACTGCGGATATGCCGACCAGTCGCATCTCATTCGCGAGTTCAAGACTTTGTCCGGTCACACCCCGACAACTCTTCCGAACTATTGCACACCATATTCCGACCTGTTCACAAATCCGGCATGATGTCCCTTTTCTTCTATCATGACGTGGACGGCAAATCGTAACTTTGCACTCAAAAAACATGATACAGGAAGTAAACCCGGCGGAGACGACCCGTGCCTACGCCTTTGAGATGTGGATGAAGGCTCCGATGCCTATGGTCACGCTAATCAAGACCTTTGATGTGACCCGGCTGCGACGTGTCAGCAGAAAACGGCAGTTGAAAGTCAATATGCTTATGTGCTGGTGCATAGGAAAAGCCGCCTCGCAGGTAAAAGAGTTCTACATGCTGCCCGTTGACGACAAGCTGATCAAGTACGACTCAATCGCCGTCAACACAATAGTCGCCAACTCACAGGGCGAGATCAGCTCTTGCGACGTGCCTTTCACTGATGACCTGGCAAAATTCAATGCAGACTATCTTTGGCTTACGCGACAAGTGGCCGAAACATGCGAGAATCATGACATGACAGACATCATGGTTATAGGTACCTCGGCACTTGTGCAATATGACATTGACGGAGCGGTGGGTATGTACAGCGGTATATTTAACAACCCGTTTATGATCTGGGGCAGATACCGCCGGGACTGGTTCAGGACAACCCTCTCCGTATCATTTCAATTCCATCACACCCAAATGGATGGCGCGCACGCCGCTCATTTTCTTAACTTACTTCAAAAAGAAATGCATTCATTGCGATGATAACAGCGATTCTGTTTGCCGAAGTACGCAAAATAAATTTTGATCTGTTCTCTACTTATCCGTATCTTTACCTGTGTCTTAGATACTTCCGCACGGAAAAAGACAAATACATCTGCCTTTTTCTCTCGACTTATGACTATCTTTGCGGTCGGGATGGCGTAGTCAGTCTACGACATTTATGAGTAAGCGCTTCGCGATAACCTGCGATCACCAATTAAGACGTAACGTTGCGCTTCTGCATTTGATAACAGGCTCTTTCGTAATGTGGAGCAAAAAGAATAATGACTATGGAAATGAATTTCTGTCAGAGTTGCGGCATGCCGCTTACCGATGACAACAAAGGAACAGATGCCGATGGCAGCCGCAATGAAGACTATTGCATCTACTGCTACAATGAAGGCAGGTTTACTCAGGATATTACTATGGAACAGATGATCGATCACTGCTCCCGGTTTACCGACGAGATAAACCGTCAGTCGGGTCAGGAGCTGACACCGGACCAGGCAAAAGAAATGATGCGCCAATTCTTTCCTCTTCTCAAACGCTGGAAAAAGTAACAGACAACTATGATAAACGAAATTCTATATATCCTCCTGCCTGAATATGCGGCACATGAGATGGTTTATCTTTCACAGGCTGTCGCCTCCGATGAATTTACACTGAAAGAAAATCCGAAGTATGTCAATAAGGTTGTGGCTCCGACATCGGAACCTGTAAGATCCATAAGCGGATTCCGCACCGTGCCTGATTACTCATTTGAAACTATGCCGGACGACTACGCCGCTTTAGTGCTTATCGGTGGATTCGGATGGAGTATGCCTGTCGCAGAACAGGTTGCGCCTATTGTCAGGCAGGCAATTGAGAAAAACAGGATTGTCGGCGCAATATGCAACGGTGCTTCGTTCATGGCTAAGTACGGATTTCTCAATGCAGTAAAACATACCGGCAACGGCGTGGAACAGCTGAAGCTGTGTGGTGGAGACAACTACACCAATCCCGACGGATATATCCATGCGCAAGCCGTAAGTGACAATAACATCGTGACAGCAAACGGATCAGCAACGCTTGAGTTTGCAAAGGAGCTTCTCATGCTGCTTGAAAACGACACGCCTGAACGCATCGAAAGGTATTATCAGTTCAACAAACAGGGATTCTGCAACCTGTTCCACGGATAAACTATGGCCTGTACAATTGAGTTTATCGAATATGTCTGTGATACTCTTCGGCCGCTTGGAGATGTCCGCAGTCGAAAGATGATGGGAGACTACGTTATCTACATCAACGAAAAATGTGTCATCACTGTTTGCGATAACAACGCATATGTCAAGAAATTACCCTGCATAGCCGATATGATGTCCGATGCAGAGACCGGATATCCTTACCAAGGAGCCAAAGAGGCTTACATTATTGATTTCACAGACACCCGAAAGGTTTTGAAAGTCATAGGAACACTCTGGAATAATCTTCCATATCCAAAATCAAAGAAACAAAATAAATGACTGTGTTCATAGCAATTCTTACATACATAAAGCCGTTGAACGAGGTTGACCGGTTTCTTGCGGCACACCGCGTCATCGCGAAGCGCTTTGCTTGCAAAGAATATCTCTCCAGACATTATGCAAACGGAGATTTTATCGCTTCCGGCCCGCAGATCCCACGCGTCGGCGGAGTGATAATGATGAAAGCAGACAGCCGTGAAGCGGCTGATGCTTTCATTTCCGAAGATCCGTTCCGCATCAATGGCATTGCCGATTATCATATTGTGGAATTTACTCCGACCATGTTTATGTCCGAAGACCTGAAACCGTTTTTGATATGATTGAAACAGAAAGACTTATTCTGCGTCCTTGGCGAGAAACCGATGCTGAGACTCTGTTCAGATACGCAAGCGATCCTGATATAGGTCCGATTGCCGGCTGGCCTCCGCACACCTCTGTGTCGGACAGCCTCAATATTATCAGAACTGTTTTTGCGTCGCCCGAAACTTACGCTGTTGTCCTGAAAGCTACAGACGAGCCTGCGGGCTGTTGCGGTATTATGTTTTCAAATAGTCTCCATACTGCCGGAATGCAACAGAATGAGGCTGAGATTGGTTACTGGATCGGCAAGCCTTATTGGGGACAAGGTCTGATTCCTGAAGCAGTCACGGCTTTATTGGCACGATGTTTTAATGACCTGCATCTTAATGCCGTGTGGTGCGGATATTATGATGGAAACACAAAATCAAAAAGAGTTTGTGAAAAAAGCGGCTTTAAATTTCATCACACAAATAATGATATAGTATCACCCCTCGGAGATAGACGGACAGAACATTTATACATAATAACAATAGAAGACTATCAAAATCAGATAAAAAGGCTTTATGAAATTACAGATTAAACCGCTTATTGCTACCGCCGCAGTATTGGGTGTAATTGTCACCGGATGCTCCGGCAACAAAAAAAACAGTGAGGATATCACAGGCAGTACAACTCCGGACACAGTAACAAATGCTGATATACGGGGCCAGTGGTACATAGAAAACATTGTCCTTAATGATTCGGACTACGTGCGTCCGGCCGAGGCAATACCCGGAGTCCGTCAGTATATCTGTTTTGAAGACAGCACATATTTCATACAGACCAACTGTAATACATTCTCAGGGCTCTACACCGTAAATGGTAATTCGGTCACTCTGGAAGACGGAGCTATGACCGAAATGGCCTGCGACAACATGGCGACCGAGGACGCATTACGCAGGATTATCCCTGGAATATCCACAATAGATGTTAAGAACGATTCGGTATTAAGACTGAATGGAACTTCACCGACAGAATACATCCTTCTTCATAAAGCAACAGAAAGGAAATGATTGCCAAAACAGTATTACTTGTTTTATACCCCCCGGAACTGACTGACAGTCCGAGCTTTATTTCACCATCCGGCTCAATGAACTGAAAATTGTGAAGATTGTCTCGAAATTTCCGATTTAGTTCGGTTATCGCATTAGCGCTTTGCCTTCGGCAAAGCGCTACATAGTGGAGCTGGAGGGACTTGAACCCTCGTCCAAACGCGGAACTGATAAGCTTTCTACATGCTTATTCCTGACTTGGTTTTCGTATCTGCGCAGGCTCGGGACTACCAACGCCGGTCTTATCCTCTGAAACTTCGGGAGCCTGTCGAGGCTATGGACTCCCTATACCCGATTTGCCTGCACCACCTTGTCCCGGAGCCTCGGGTCGGTGGCCCGGGGGTGATGTCTCGTCCCTGCAACTGTTGCGGGGATTAAGGTTAACCTACTGTACTTCGATTAAGCAGCGAGAGCGTAGTTGTTTTCGCCATTTGAAATTTCTGATGTCTCTGATTAACGAGCGTAGGCATCATCGCTCGGCATGCTTACTCACCACCTCTACACGCTGTCAAAACCGGTCAGCCCCATGTAATTGCAGTGATATCGATCCTTAGCCTCTCATGGCTTTTCAGCTGATCGATTTTACAAAGATAACGCTTCAGACAGCAAAACTGCAAATCAACCGCATTTTTTAACACTTAAATGATGATGACCAGACAGCCATACTTACCATAATTCCGGTCACAGGGCCTGGAGACGGATTACGCGGCTCGCCCAGGAGACGCGGTCTGGTTTGTCAAGATCATGGCCGGGAGGTATCTCAAGTCCGGTATCCATCAGGAAACGTCCGGTGTATACTTTGCCTTCAGACTTAAGCGGTTTATTATCTATACGGTTCAGTTCCGTCACACGATACCTTCGGTCCGGATCAAGGCCGTCCATTGTAACCCGCGGAAGCTGGTCGGCAAAGAATGTACGTGTCTTCCACCAGAAAAATACGGCTTCATCCCTGGCCGGAGTGACGTACAGCAGAGATGCCACTCCCTTGTCGTCATAGGGTGACTGCAGACGGTACAGATCACCAGACTGGATGACATGGCGTACTGTCTTGTATTCTGCGATAGCACGTCGGCACATCGCCTTTTCATCGTCGGTCATGTCGCGTGGCTGTATCTCCATGCCAAGGCGGCCGCTCATGGCTACGTCAATGCGATACTTGAGGGGAATCCGGCGCTGGGTCTGATGATTGGGCGATGCGCTTATGTGGCTTGCCATGGTCATAGCCGGGAAGAAGTAGCTGTCACCCCACTGCATATACACGCGTTGCAAGGCATCGGTGTTATCGCTGACCCAGAACTCGTCAAACCACGGCAATGTACCCCAGTTGGCACGTGCCCCACCCGATGCGCATGCCTGGATGGTCACATCGGGATACTTGGCACGGATACGCTCCAGTACGCTGACAAATCCACGGTGATAGTCTATAAACAGGTGACTCTGACGGTCTGACGGGAGGTATTGCGAACCATGGTTCTTGATATTCATATTGGCGTCCCATTTGATATAGTCTATATCCGGATAAGATGTCATAAGAGTATCCACAATGTTGAACACAAAGTCCTGTACAGCGGGGTTGCACAGGTCAAGAACAAGCTGTGTCCCGCCGCGGCCGTATACAGGCTCGCGGTTAGCCGGTTTCAATACCCAGTCGGGGTGCTCACGATACAGGCGGCTGGCTGTATTGACCATCTCGGGCTCGATCCATATGCCGAAGTCAATACCATTCCTGCGGGCCGTATCGAGAAGACCTCTGATACCATGCGGAAGTTTGCGCCTGTCCACCATCCAGTCTCCGAGACCGGCTTTGGCATTATCGCGGGGATATTCGACACCGAACCACCCGTCATCCATAACGAACAGTTCTCCCCCCATAGATGCAATGTCAGCCATCATGTCGGCCATACCTTTCTCTGTAATTTTGAAATAGACACCTTCCCAGCTGTTTAGCAAGACCTTACGCTGACGGTCTCCGTGAGCGAGCTTATGAGCACGTCCCCACCGATGAAAACTGCGGCTTACACCTCCCAGTCCACGGTCGCTGTATGTAAGCGCCAGGCGGGGGGTAGTGAATGTAGTTTCAGGGTCGAGATGATACTCCGAATCGTCCTCATCGATACCGGCTATGAAATGGTGCCAGTTACTCTGGTCGGTATTGAACATGAGCTTATAGTTACCGCTATAGCACAGAGCGGCACCGATGACACGACCGTTGCGTTCGGACGGCTTGCCGTCGAGCGATATCATGACCTCGGAATGTGATGTATGGGCATTACGCACTCCATCCCTGTTCCGGATCATTCTGATACCATGCCCGAGCGGAGCGCATTCGACACGGGCCTCGTTCTTGGCCGAGCCGTAAAGATGTGACACCCACACATCTCCGTATCTTACTGGCAGATAACCGCTGGCAAAACGTGTGAGTATGATGCTGTTTTTTTTATCCAGATTATTAATATCGGCCCATGTCTCTATGACATCCTCGCCCGGATAGACGAGATAGTTGATATCAACCGAAAACGGATAGGCAGTATCACGCAGTGTCACTGTCGTCACCTTGCCGCCATCGACATCACCGGCCGAAACCCCGTCGACCCGGAGATCAAGGGAACGGTTGCCGTCGGGCATGATAGCCGAAACAGCAGTTTCGGCGGGACCGAGCATGCCGTAGTCCGGATATGACGTCACACCATCACCCAGCGCATCGCATAACGACGCGACATCGTCATCACTCACAGGACCGCCATAGTGAATGTGTTTCAGCTTCTTACCCTTGCGAGCATCGAGAACGAGCGACGATGACGGGGTATCGATCCTTATAATATCGGCTACTGCCGGTGTGACAGCCATCACACCGGCAAGCAGAACTGTTAAGAGTTTCATTATTTTATCTGTTATCGAGTAAAAAATATCAGGATAGAATTCCAATATTTACTTCTGCTGCCCGTAGAACCTGTTGCTGCGTTCGTAACCGTCACGGGGGGCGGCCCACATCGAGATGAATGTTATGGCACCGAGCAGTCCTACTCCTACTATGATATAGAACACCATGTTCCAGCCCCAGTGGTCGGCAACGACTCCTATACCGATAGCCGACAGGAACGAACCTACGTAACCAAAGATACCGGCGAGACCGTTGGCCGTAGCCGATGCTTCCTTGGTGGCGTGATTGGCCGAAGCGATTCCGATCAGAGCCTGCGGACCATAGATAAAGAATCCGGCCATGGCCAGAATTATAATCGAGAGTACCATAGGCAGTCCGGGAAACAGAATAAAGATACCCATAAACAGACAGGCGCACGCCATGCACACAAAGCACATACGGTGAGCTTTCCCCCTGAAGATGTGATCGGTAGCCCAGCCGGCAAATATTGTGCCTATTATGGCGAATATCTCAAAAAGACCCACAGACCATGCCGCATCCTCGATTGACATGTCCCGAGCCTCGGTAAGGAATTTAGGTCCCCAGTCAAGGATTCCCATACGCATGACATATACAAAGACATTGGCAATGCAGAGAGTCCATATCCATCGGTTGGTCCAGACCATGACCTTAAGAAACTTGCTGCGAGACGTGTTCCCGGTTCCCCCGACAGTTTTCTTTCCGGTCTTTGTACCGGGAAGCTCAGGCAATCCTACCGACCGCGGATCATCACGCAGTCCGAAGTAGAGCCATGCGGCGCCGAGAACAGCGAGACCGGCAGGAAGCCAGAAGCACCACTTCCACGCATCCCAGTGTGTGGCATAGGAAAGAATGGTCTTCATGTCTTCCGGAATCTCCGGATCGAGACCGAGGTTACCGGCTATGGTCATGATCACCGACTGATCGCTGCTGAGGTCACGCCCCATATGTCCCATTATGTAACCGCATACAACAACAGCCAGAGCCGCTCCTATAGAGTGGGAGGTATTCCAAACAGACATTTTTGTCGCCAGCTCGCTCGGATGTATCCACGATGGCAGAAGCCGTGCGCAGGGAGGATATCCCACCCCCTGAAAAAGCTGATTCAATACAATGGTGACCGCCATAACCAGAATAAGCATGTTGATCAGATCCGGTCCCTCGTCCACACCCGTTATCCAGGAACTGATGTTCACACCGTAACCGAATGCAAAGTTTGAGGCGGCACACAACAGAAGACCTATAGCCATGATTACCCGCGCGCTGAAGCGGTCAACGACAAATCCGTTGATAAAGCGTGACAGTCCGTAGATCAGCGAACCGATACCTATGACGATACCGAACGAAGTGTTGGATATGCCATACTGGGCCGTAAGGCCAGGCATAGCGATCGAAAAGTTCTTACGTACAAAGTAATAAATGGCGTATCCGACCATCGAGACGATGATAGTGCGCAACTGCCACGACTTATACTTTTTGATTGTCGCAGCATCCCAACCGGCAAAAATGTTCTCCTTAGGCATTGATTTATGTGATTGAATTTATGACCTGATTTAAACTTATTACAAAATGTTAAATCCGAAACTGATGCAGACCTTACTTTTAATCTTCAGTTCTATAGGCAAAAATAAACATTACTGACAATATAAACAACTACTGTTCCGAAATACGTCCACAACCCTGAATCCCCGGTCTACAGGCCGTTGAGACTACGTGTGGCCTCGTAGTCGAGAGCCTCGGCAATTATGGAAACAGGGTTCATTACCTTATATGGTGTACTCATCTCGATCTGCCACTTACAGGTTTCACAATCGGTAGCCACCACATCGGGCGCAACAGCATCAAGAGCATCGAAGAGCTCGCGACCGATAGCCTGTGACGTCGGATAGTTCTCCCGTTTGAATCCATACGTGCCGGCGATTCCGCAGCACTGCGACCTGACAGGTACATATTCAAGACCGGGGATCATACGCAGCAGATTGACCGAATAGATTGACCAGCCGAGTTTCTGCATATGGCAGGGAGTATGATAGGTAACACGTCTTTTATAGTCACTGCGGAAAGCAAGTCTGATATCACCCCGATCGATCATGCGCGCGAGCCATACAGTAGCCATAAGCATACGGTCACGCACGTCGGCATTGTCGACGCCGAGCAGGTGAGGATACTCGTCGCGCATGGTGAATGCACATGTCGAACCGGTGAAAAGCAACGGTCTGTCGTTACCCGACAGGGCCTCCCTGACAACCCGCATGTTGGAGCGCGCATCGGCCGTGGCACGCTCTATGAGACGGTTCGAGATCTTGGCGACGCCACAGCAACGCTCACCTTTCATAATATCGACGCCCCAGCCTGCCGCATTAAGTATTCTGACAAGATCACGTCCCAGCGACGGAAAGTTGTAATTTACATAACAGCCGTGAAAATACTCTACATGACGGTCAAAGCGGGCCTGACCGGCGGCATGCCTGTTGAACCAGCTCACGAACGTGCGTCCCGCATATTTCGGAAACTCACGGTGCCGGTCAATTGCGAGCGTCATATCCATTCCGCGTTTCACAAACGAACATCCAAGCATGAAGTTGACTACGGGAGCCACTGTCGTTGCCACACGCCCCATGAAATCAGTCTCGGCAAGAAGCCGGTCACGTAGTTTCACCGGTTTTGTATCGTAATGTATGCGTGCACGCTGAATGATGTCGCCGATCCTGACATTGGACGGACAAGCCACCTCACACCGCTTGCAGTTGAGGCAATACTTGAGGGCCATATCATAGAATCCCGGATTCTTCAGGCGGTAACGCTCACCGTCAGGACCTGCCTGCTTAGGGCCGGGATAGTCTGGATTGACAGCCAGCACCGGGCAATATACGGTACATATGGTACACTTGATACACTGCTCGAAATTATCCCTGCTTATGTCATTTATCTGATATTCCATAGAAATTGTGTTTAGGATAAGTCGCCATTACCTACCTCTCTCTGTCCTGTGTGACAGCAAGAGCTGTCAATATCGCCACGCCGGCGCCCGAATCCTCAGCCAGCGGGTCATACCCCGACAGTACCGATCCTATGGCACGCAGGTTCGGGACGGTCACCCCTTTACGCGACGGACGGAATGATGTGTCGGTAACCACACCATATGTCATATATGGCTGACGGGCGAAGAAATCGCGGCTATACCATTGTTCGCGATCCTCAGGCGCATCGACATCCAGCCCGAAAAGCGGTTCACATATGTGCTGAGGATCGGCCACAAGACCGCGGCTGAATATTCCGCCGGCAGCAAGTATGAAATCATCGGCCGCCAGCATGTCATCGCCCATGTTTACAGTATGTATCGATTCCAGACGTCCATCGGCACCGAAATTGCCTTTTTCCACATTGTCACCCAGCAGGTATGTGCCCCCCAGATGCTCGAAGTAGTCCCGCAACATCATCTGCGCACGCAACCCGCATACCGACATAGGTGTCGTAGCCACACAATAAACAGGCCGTGATACCATTCCACGCAACTCGACAAGCTCATTCTCGCTGTCAAAGCCGATGACCGCAGGAATAAGAACCGCATCGGCAGCTCCGGACACACGGTTTAGCTCGGCAGCAAACCTTACCAGCTCGTCACCCACGAGGTGTCGGGCGATTGTAGACGGACGCATCTCGGTAGAACTGCGACGCAGACGCTCCAGCTCTCCGGTCGTGACAGTATCGACCGTGCATCCGATACCATGTGAGGCCAGGCCATCGACAAGATACCCGGGATAGAAATCAAGAAAACCCCGCAGATTGACAATCGCAACCTTTTTTATGTCATTCCGTTCCGGACCGTCACAGGTTATGAAGTCTGCCATAGTGAGCCATGTCGGGCAACAACGGCCAAACGGAGAGAGTCTCAGGTGATTTCGTGATACCTGCCCCTTTAAGGTGATGCCGGCACGGGCAAACAGTTCCGGGACACCGGCGGCAAGTTCCGAAACCAGCCCGGTCCCCATTATATTGTATGGATGCGTGGCAGGAAGTCTGCCAATCGCCTCGAGAGGACGCTCTACAGCATGCCCGTCGGGAGTTCGTCCCAGAAGTCCGAACGAGCCCGAACTGAAATGCAGAGCACTTTGCCCCGATGATATTATGGCGACACTCTTTCCGCGACCTGCAAGCGATATGCCGGCAACGAGGCCGCTAAGGCCGCCTCCTATTATTATAGTATTGTATTTCATGACGGTTGAACAGTTTCAGGAGCATGATCAAGACCACACACTCCACGGTAAATCCACTCCGAAAACTCAGCCTCGACCAGGGTCTGTCCCCAGGCCACGGGCATCATTCCCTTCCATCGCTCATTAACAAAAGACGCGACATCATCGAGAGCACGCTCATTACCGATGGTTCGGGCCAGAACAGCCGACGCGCGGCAGGCACAGATACCGCCCTGGCATGTGCCCATCCCCATACGTGTACGACGGCGCAGGTTCACAAGGTTGTTGACATTGAGCCGGTCTATCGCATACTTGGTCTCACCCACCGATACCTGCTCACACTCACACACGAGAGCATCGTCGATATCGTCGGCAAACGATATCTCTCTCGACAATGATCCGTGACGGCCTCGGGCGGCTTTCTGACCTGTACTCATGTCAATGATATGGGATTTGCGTCGTCCCGAACGCCGGCGCTCATCAATCTCCTCCTGCGACTCCGATCCCGGGAGGAAATCGGTTGCGGTGGTACACACCGCCCTGACACCGAGCTTGCGGCATGCCATATCGGTAGCCCACTCGGCCATCAGGCGGTAGGTCATCAGCTTGCCGCCTGAAATGGTTATAATACCCTCTATACCGTCGCGCTGAGCATGATCCATACACACGATACCGCGCGAGATGCTACGCCCCGATGGGTCGTTGTCGGCGGCGATAAGCGGACGTACGCCGGCATAAGCTCTCAATATACGCGTATAGGCAAGCGCGGGAGCGATCCTGACACCTTCCCTCAGCAGAATATCGACTTCCTCCCGCGTCACCTCCATGTTATCAATACTGTCATAAGGCACCCGGCTCGAAGTAGTCCCAATGAGAGAAATCGTATCGCCAGGCACAAGAATATCGGCATCGGCCGGCTTGCGGCAACGGTTTATAACCACATTATTGACACGATGACCGAATATGAGCAGAGCACCCTTGGCCGGGAACATATTGATCCTTATCCCTATCATGGCGGCGATACGGGCGCTCCATATTCCGCCTGCATTTATAACAAGACGCGTTCTGACAACGCTTTTCTCCCCTGAAAACTTATCGAACAGAGTCACGCTGTCGACACGTCCCGAAGTCATACCCAGACCGACAACCTCATTGTACGTAAGAATATCGGCACCATGATTACGGGCGTCAAGCGCATTGGCCGTTGTGAGACGGAACGGATCAACCGCACCATCCGGAACCGTCACCGCTCCGATGATATCAGGGTTTACAGCCGGTTCCATACGGATCGCCTCGGCCGGATCAATAGCATCGGCCTCAATACCTGCGGCACGACATGATTCGATGAATCTGGCCTGATAGCCGAGGTCATCCTCCGGAAGCGTGACGAACAGCCCTCCGGTGGGTTCGACACAATGCCGGGCGATATGACGCAGTATCATATTTTCCCTGATACACTCCGAGGCACTCTCGCCATCGGTCACAGCATATCGCGCACCGCTATGCAGCAGTCCGTGGTTACGGCCGGTGGCGCCGGCCGTAAAGTCCCGGCTTTCCACGAGCAGAGTGCGCAGGCCACGCTTGGCACAGTCACGCGCTGTCCCTGCACCGGTCGCCCCAGCACCGATGACAACAACGTCATACTCCTTTTCCATATTCTTATTTTTCATAAGCTCTCACGTTGGATTAATCTACACCTGACAACCTTGAAATTTCAAAAACTTTCAATCATCGTCCTTTCCAGTTTCGTTTTAGTCCGTTTTCACAATCCCGTTCATTTCGTTGCAAAAGTATAAATCTTTTATTTAATAAAAAAATAAAAAGTCATGTAAATTTCGAAATAATTTGTCCCAATAAGAGTTTACCAAATAAAATTTACTACATTTGCAATGAAATCCTTATAACCTTTCGAAAAGAAACCAATATCATGACAAAGGAAGAGCGCCATAATCTCATAATAGAGACACTGATGAAACACGAGTCAATACCTGTTTCCAACCTGTCGATGCTTCTTGATGTGTCCACCGTAACTATACGCAAGGATCTGAGCGACCTGGAGAAAGCCAACAAGCTGTATCGCAGCCACGGACGCGCCATCCTCATCAATCCATATATAAACAACCGCTCGATCAACGAGAAAGAAAATCTGTCAAGAAATGAAAAGCACGTAATAGGACGTTTCGCCTCATCACTTGTAGATAAAGACGACTCCATAATAATAGCCTCCGGGACAACAGTTCTGGCAATGGCAAGATGCATTCAGCCGCAACACCGTCTGACGGTAATCTCAGCCTCGCTGAAGGTATCAGAACTGCTTGGAGCCAACGATGCCATCGATGTAATACAACTTGGCGGAACACTCAGAACAAGCAGTCTGTCGGCTGTAGGAAAGACTGCGGAAAATACTCTGCGGGAGTTTTCGTGCAGCAAACTGTTCATAGGCGTGGACGGTATAGATCTCGATTTCGGCCTCACCACCACCGACATACGCGAATCCGACCTCAACAAAGCCATGATGCGCACCGCCCAGAAGACAATCGTGCTGGCCGACTCTTCGAAATTTCGCCGTCGCGGATTCTGCAAGATAGCCGACATAGAAGATATCGACCTGATAATCACAGACTCCAATATTCCTGACAAGATCGCCGCCAATATCGAGGAACGGGGAGTAGAACTTAAAATAGTCGAACTCAGCGAAGCATAATAAACACACTTCATTTCACCTGAAAAGGCACACGTGTCGTGTGCCTTTTTTTATTTTGGATTGGGTCAGAAACCACAGCCTTAAGTTAAAAAACGTTAAGGGGGGGGGTATTTACTAAAAAATGTTATAGAAAAATTTTGTGGGTTGCAATGTAATTCTCAAATTTGCACCCAAACGAAACACGAATGGTTTCGTTGCGAAAACATATTGCCTTAAATCATATAACATACGTACTTATCAGAGTAATCAAACCAAACCAATCCATAATCCAATGAAAAGATTCCAACTACTATCACTGTTCCTATTGATAATAGGATCAGCAGGTTTCTCTTCATGCGACGTCGAGAACCTCGCCGAGGACTCAGCGCCGCGCCTGAAGGTAAACAAAGCCATGGTGCAGGTTATCCAGACCGGAAAGCTCAAAAATGGCTCAACTCCCACAGTCGAGATAGTCGCCAACAAAGGCTACGCTATAAACAGCGACGCCGAGTGGCTCACTGTCGACAAACCTCAGGGTACCGGTCGTGTGATACTGCAGGTACTCGCCGAACCCAACGAGAGCGGAGCCAGCCGTGAGGGACACCTCACCGTCAGTTCGCTCGACCGCACCCAGACAGTGACCGTCCGCCAGTCGCTCGAAGAAGACACCGACGACAGAATGCCGGTAGGCCATGTCTACTATACCGACGACTTCTCATGGTGTGTAGGCGGCAGTGACGATGTCGGCAACAAATCAATCGGAGACGCCCGCAATATATATACATGGGGTTACACCGCCAACGGATTCCATGAATGTCTGCCTCTGTACCAGGCCCGCTACGAGGATCTCAACGCCGGAGCCAAGACGGCATACACTATGGACGGATACATAAAGTTTGACAAGACAAATACCATCACCGCAATCGCCATACGTAATCTCGGCGTCCAGACCGGCAAGACCACAAGCGTACGTGTGACATTCAGATGCGCACGTTACAACACCGATAAGACCAATGTCGTAGTAGCCATCGAGGGCACCGGCACCATTCAGGACGCCACGATAGCCAACGGACGCACAATAAGTCCCGTAGTCAACATGCTCGAGGACAAACTGACATGGAACGAAGTGTCGGTCGACATATCCGGTATCGACTCGTCCACAAAAATAATAATAGGCGAAGCGACATTCGTGCGCGACAACATCAGCAACACCGGCACCTTCCGCTGGTATCTCGATGATCTCAGCGTAACGAAAATCGAAGGCTAATCACTAACTACAAAAGATCGACAAGATGAATATACAATTCAAACCGTTAATCCTCACAGCAGTGATGGCCTCGGCATCCATGGCTTTCACCGGCTGTGACGACGATAAGGACATGCCCGAGGCATTCGGACTTTCCGACTCCACATTCAACATAGCCTACGACGGTCTCGACAAAAGCGGAGACCAGCCGAAGGTAGAGATAAACGCTACCGGCAGCTGGGCCATGACACAGGCTGACGAATGGCTCACACTGAGCCAGACGAGCGGAGAGCACGGATCATACAATCTGTTCATAGTAGCTCAGGAGAACAAGACCGGCAAAGACCGCCGGGGCTTCATAGAACTTAACATGGGCCGTAAGGTACATATGCTCACAGTAAACCAGTCGCGCAAGACCATCCAGCTGTTGCTCAGCAGCACAGGAGCGGCAGTCAACGCCATCGGCCTGGATCCGGAAGGAACAGCCCCGGCACTGAATGTCACAGCCAACGAGACCTGGACACTCACCCTTCCCGAGGGATGTGACTGGATACAGCCCAGCGTTGTATCGGGAGAGGCCGGCGACACTCCTGTGACACTCGGCATATCGCCCAATACAACCGGAGAGACCCGTACAGCCACAGTAGAAATAACTTCGGTCGACATGACACGCAAGTATACCGTCACCCAGGACTGGAACGCGTTCAGCACCGACCTGAGCGGCGATCCCTCAAGCATCATTCTCGGTGCTCTGGGCGATGATGCCAGGCTCACCATGACCCTGGGATGTCTTGAAGCATGGAATGTGACCGAAAAACCCGAATGGCTCTCAATCACACCCGACCACGGCGAAGCAGGCGACACTCCTGTCACCATCTCCGCGCCAGACAACAACGGACTCGGACGCGAAGGTCAGGTCACCATCAGGACTGCAAGCGGTATAACATTGTCTATAACCATCGGTCAGCGCGGAACACAGATACCTTTTGACAACAAGGCAGTCGGCCACATCTATTTCCAGGACGACATGGCATGGGCCGTGGGCGGACAGGATCAGGTAGGATCGGTCAACGGAAGCAGTTCCACCACCCGCAATATCTACACATGGGACTTCACAGGCAACGGATTCCCTGACGTGAAAGCCGACTTTGACAAACGCTATATCGACATGAACGCCAGCGCCAAAACAATATATTCGGCCGACGGATATCTTAAATATGGAGCCGGAAGCAAACAGACAGCCCTGCAGATAAAGCCTGCGCTTGACATCGAGACCGGCTGCAAGGCCAATGTCGAGGTAAGTTTCAAAGCCGCCAAGAACGGAACCGACAAAGTATTCTATGCCGTAGCCATACAGGGAGACGGCGAGATTGCCGACGCTCTGAACGACGAGAAAACATTCTCACAGCTCTGTGACCCGATCAACAACTCTGACAAGACCCAGAACTGGCAGTGGAAAGAATTTAAAGTCACCATCAAAGGCGCCACTTCCAATACACGGATCATCATAGGCGAGAGCCAGTTCATCATTGACGGATTCAAAGCCCGCAGCGGTTATTTCCGCGGATTCATCGATGACATTGCAGTAAAACGTATCGCTAACGATTAAACATCAACACCAATCATGAAACATATACAAGCTACGGTCAACCACTGGCACAGAATCCTGTGTGTGCTCACACTCGGACTGATGGCCATGAGTGCCACGACACTGGCAGCCGAAAATATAACCGGCACGGTGCTCGATCCCGACGGCGAGCCCGCCATCGGTGCCATCGTAAGCGTACAGGGCCAGACCGGTAACACCGTCACCGACTTTGACGGCAATTTCCAAATAAACGCCAATGCAGGCGACCAGATCAGGATCACCATGTTAGGACTGCTTCCGGGCAACATCACCGTTGTCGCAGGCAAGACACATTACGACATCACACTCAGAAGCGACGCCCAGGCTCTCGAGGAAGTCGTCGTGATCGGTTACGGTACCCTGGAAAAGAAACGCGTGACCTCATCGATCACCTCTATCAGTGCCGACGATCTCACAGTGGGTCTCGGCGGATCGACCATCGCCACCGCCCTGCAGGGCAAGATCTCAGGCATGACCATCTCAGGAAGTTCGTCGCCCAACGCATCGAACGGCTACCAGCTGCGCGGCGTATCGTCACTCAAAGGAAGTTCGTCGCCACTTGTAGTGATCGACGGAATTCCCGGCGGTGACATAAGAATGATCAATCAGGAAGACATCGAGAGCATCGATGTGCTCAAGGATGCATCGGCAGGTGCCATCTACGGTACCCGTGCATCGGCAGGAGTGATACTCATCACCACAAAGAAAGCCAAAGCCGGCAAAGTACAGGTCAACTACTCGGCCGAGCTGGCTGTAGAAAGCGTACGTAAACGCCTTGACCTGCTGTCAACAGAAGAGTATCTCGAATACGGCCGAGGCTATGACTACGGCTACGACACAGACTGGTATGCCGAGATGTGCCGCGAGCACCCGTTCTCACACCGTCACGTAGTAACACTCAACGGCGGATCGGACGCCCTCCAGCTATACTCATCACTGATGTATCAGGACCAGCAGGGTATAGTGATAGGAGACGGCCGCAAAGACTACTCTCTACGCCTCAACGGTGTCTACAAAATGTTTGACGACCGCCTGCAGATCGGCATCAAGACCCAGTTCCGCCAGGCCGACCGCGACCAGCGCAACAGTTCCACCTCGTTCGAGCAGACACTGACTCTCAACCCCACCACACCCCTGATGAACCCCAATGATCCGAACCACTATAATGTCAACGAGTATGGCATCGGCACCAACTATAACCCAGTCGGCGACATCAACGACCAGGAATACAACAGTCAGGACAAGTGGTTCATAGGCGACATCAACCTCAGGTTCAACATCACCCGCAATCTCTCGGCCCAGGCTACATTCGGCATCGACCAGCGCCAGAACCAGCGCACAATCTACTATAACCAGTACCATCGCCGCAGTGTCAACTCCAGCAAACTCGGCGAAGGCCAGCACCGCTTCACCAAGCGTAACAACAAGTCGGCCGAGGCTTACCTGTCATACCTCAATGAGTTTGGCGTACACCGTATCGACGCTGTAGCCGGCTGGAGTTATTTTCAGGAAATGTATGAGGAGTTCGGCATGACCAACCGCAACTTTACCGTTGACGGAATAGGACCCTGGGACATGGGAGCCGGAACCGACCTTGTTGACGGACAGGCATCGATATCATCGTCAAAGGATCCCCGCGAGCGGCTGCTGTCATTCTTCGGCCGCGCCAGCTACTCATACAATGATCAGTACATGGCTACCGTGAGCTACCGTCGCGAGGGTTCATCTAAATTCGGCCCCAACAACCGCTGGGGTAACTTCTGGTCAGTATCGGCCGGATGGCGCATAAGCAAGGAACACTTCATGGACGGAATCGACTGGATCAACGACCTGAAACTGCGTGCCGGCTATGGTGTCACCGGTAACAACAACTTCGACTCAGGCTATACAGTGCGCAACTACAAAGCGAGCAGCGACATGTATCCCAGCATAAGCGGAACATGGATTCCCGCCTACGGCACCGCACGCAACATCAACAAGAACCTCAAATGGGAGGAAAAGAAAGAGTTCAACATAGGTCTCGACTTCTCGGTTCTCAACAACCGTCTGAGCGGTAAGTTCGACTGGTTCAACCGCCGCGTCGACAACATGCTCCTGCCTGTCAACGCCCCTGTACCCCCGATGGTAGCAAAAACTGTCATGAAAAACGTCGGCACACTCGACAATAAGGGATGGGAATTCGAAATTACAGGCGATATCATCCAGAACAAAGAGTTCAGCTGGACATCGACTCTGCGCCTGAGCCACAGTTCGTCAAAGATCAAGAATCTGGGTGAGGAGTCATCGTTCCTGCAGCCCGACGATGCCCTGCCTCAGTCAATGGGCCACATCTACAGACATGTCAACGGCACCACCATCGGCAAGTTCTGGCTTTACAAATATGCCGGACTCGACGAGAACGGCATGTGGCTCATCTATGACAAGGACAACAATGTCATACCCGCTGCCGGCAACACCAATGACGCCAACCGCCACTACGTGGGCAACGGCGTCCCGAGCCTCATCTTCTCGATGGACCACACGTTCCGCTACCGCCAGTTTGACCTTGGCATACAGCTGCGTGCATGGTGTGACTTCGACGTATTTGACGAGACCGCACTGTACTACGGCCTGAAGAGCGCTCCCGGCACCAATCTGCTGAAGATAGCCTATACCAACAACTATGCCATCAACGACACACGTATAACCACCGACTACTTCCTCAACGACGCCACATTCCTGAAGATCGACGCCCTGTCACTGGGTTATACACTCAACCTGTCGAAGTACAATAAATATATACAGCGCGCACGCTTCTACGTCACCGCCCGCGACCTCGTTACCTGGACCCGCTACAAAGGCTACAACCCCGAACAGAATGTCAACGGAGTGTTCCCCAGCGACGCCGGCATGCGCGACACCCGCTCTATGTATCCCCAGACCACACGCTGGACATTCGGTGCCCAGCTCACCTTCTAACCTATAATCGTTGAATGCAATGAAACTCAAATATATAGCAATTGCCACAATATTAGGTGCCGGTGCAGGACTGGCATCGTGTGATCTCGACGAGAGATTCTACAGCCAGGCTTCACCCGACACGTTCTATACCAGTCCCGAGAACGCCTACGCCATCCTCGCCTACCCTTTCTACCAGATCGAATACATATGGGACCAGAAATGGCTGTGGGTCCAGGAAGAGATGTGCAGTGACGAGATGACCGCACCGGCCCAGGGCAGCGACTTCTACAATAACGGCGAATACATACGTTGTCAGGAACACTCGCTTACACCCAACGAGCGAATCACCACCAATCCGTTCAACCAGATAGGCTACATCATAGCACGCGCCTTCGAAGCCCGCGAGGACCTGTCGGGAGTGAACTATCAGGCCCTCGGACTGACCGAGACCGACAAAGCCGATCACATCAATCAGCTCAACTGCGTGGTAGCCCACGGCTACATGCTGTACCTCAACCAGTATGGCGGAGTACCGATCTACGAGAGCAGTCAGGACGAACCCAAGGCACGTAACAGCGCCCAGGAGGTATTCGACTACATCGAGCGCCTTCTCACCGAAGCTATCCCGCAGCTCAAGACCAACACCGAGGGCGGCGGCCAGCACGGCTACATATCGAAGGGAGCCGCAGTCATGATGCTCGCAAAACTGTACATGAACTCAGAGGCATACACCGGTGTGAAACGCTACGACGACGCCAGGACACTCCTTGAGGATCTGCTCGGCGGCAAGTATGGCAAGTACTCTCTCGACAAGACCTGGTATGGCCCCCACACATTCACCAACGACCAGTCGCCTGAGGCAGTATGGTATCTTCCCTGCGAGCGCAACAAGTTCGAACTGTCATGGTTCTACCGCTTCAATTATATAAGCGGTGCCGACGTATACTTCGACTGCGCTTTCCCTGCCAGCCGTTATAACGGATACATGCTCTCACCATCTCGTGAGACCCCCGACGGACCCGTGTATGCCGACAGGATGGGATGCCCTTACGAGAAGTTCAACGATCTCGACCTGCGCAAACGCCCTTATGTCTACAAAGGAAACGGCGAGTATGAAGGCATGTTCTGCGTAGGCCTGCAGAAGAATCCGCACACCGGCAAGGTGGCCATGGGTGTACGCGGCATAATGAGCGGCAAGGAGATGATCATGGTCGACTGTGTCAACGCCGACGGCAAGGGAAGCCACATGCAGAACGGCGCCGAGAACTCGGGCATACGTCTCGTGAAGATGCCGATCCCCAATACCGCCGACATCAATCTGCTCTTTAACCCGGACATCCCCCTGTACCGCCTCACCGAGGCACAGTACTGGCTCGCCGAGTGCTACTGGCGCGAGGGTAAGGGCAAGGAAGCGGCCGCTCTGATAAACGAGGTACGCCTGCGTAATTTTGCCGGAGCCGATCCCGATCCTGTCCCCGACAACTTTGACATCTACCGCCTCAGCGACGAGTACATGATCGAGTTTCTGGGCGAAGGACACCGCCGCACCGACATCATACGTCTCGGACTCTACCACACTGAGTCGTGGTGGGCCCACAAACCCAGCAGCAAGGAAAAGTGCGTGATGCCCATCCCCAGTGACGCCATCAACGCAAATCCTCTCATGACCCAGAATCCCAGCTACTAAAATTCTACAAATACCGAATAACATGAAACTATTCAAATATGCTATCTCTTTGTTGCTGTTGGTCGCCTTCTCATCGTGTGAAGAGCAGATAACAGCCCGCCGCACCGGAGGCGAACAGGACCAGCTTACAATAAAAAACGACTTCGGAAAGAACCTCGTGGGCCGCGTCACTGTCGACGGGAAACCACGCGCCGGTGTTGTTGTGAGCGACGGGGTGAACGTCATGACCACCGACGAGAACGGTGAGTACCAGATGTTCACCGAGGACCGGCAGCACGTATTCATATCGATACCCGAGGATTGCCTTGTGCCGGTCAGGAACGATGGCACTCCCGGGTTCTATAAGACAATCGATTTCAGTTCCGAGACTGTGATCCAGCGAGACTTCAGCCTTGCTTCCACACCGAAGAAAACCGAATGGACACTGCTGGCATTCGCCGACCCGCAGATAGGTAACGACGACGATGTAGCTGACCTGACCGACATCGTAATGCCCGGCATACTCGGAACGACATCGACAATCGCAGGCAACGTGTACGGTATCACGTTAGGCGATATCGTATGGAACAAACCCAACCTGTTCGAAACATGCAAGAACCAGATACAGCGCACCAACGTCCCCGTTTTCAGCGTCATAGGTAACCACGACCACAACGAGACGGTGCACAACGACACCTCGAGCGACGCAGAGTTCCGCAACGCTCTCGGTCCGACATATTACTCGGCCAACATAGGCGACTGTCACCTCGTGGTTCTTGACGACATTCTGTACAGCGGTAAAAACGGCCGCAACGACTATGCACAGACCATCACACAGGAACAGCTTGACTGGCTGGAAAAAGACCTCTCGTATGTACCCGAGGACAAACTGCTGATCATAGGTCTGCACGCTCCGACCAAGCGACGTGCATCGTCCACACACGTAAGCAATAACCAGGCCCTGTATGATCTGGTGAAGAACTACAAGGAGGTACAGATCCTCTCCGGCCACACCCACAACAACTTCACCACCACCATCGCCGACAACATCACCGAGACAACATTCGGCGCCGTGATGGGTGCTTTCTGGTACCCTATATGCAACGACGGCTCTCCCCGTGGTTACGCTGTACTTCAGTTCAACGGCAACAGACTCGTCAACAAATACTACCAGGGAGCGATCACACCGCGGGACTACCAGATGGCCGTCTATCATCCGGACGAGGCTGTGCTGTGGCAGCGTACCGCCAATCCCGGCGATCCTTATGACAAAGTGCTGATCAACATCTTCTGCTGGCACCATGACTGGACCGTAGAGGTGCAGGAAGACGGCAAGGAATGGACTGCACTCGATCCCTCGAAAGACCGCACCGGCACACCGGCATGGGACCCGGCCGTACACCGGCAGGTAGACCCGTCGACCGGCTATCTGCCCGCCCACCACAATACTGCGGCTCCCGAGAACAACAACGACCATATGTTCCTGTACAAACCCGACACAGGCTGGCAGACCGTAAGCGTACGCGCCACCGACTCTTTCGGCAACGTATACACATCGTCGGTCAGCAACAGATAACCACATAAACCACCTCACGCCCACACCGTGAAACATACACAGTTTATGAAACAGACACTTAAACCGATAATGATGTCAGCCCTGATCGCAATGTCAGGGCTGACATTGTCTGCATCGAAGCCCGAGGCAAACCCCATGGTATTCGGCAACAGCCGCCTGAGTATCATAACCCCCACACTGCTTAGGCTGGAGTATGCCAGGGACGGCGCATTCATCGACGCCCCCACACTCTTCGCCTATGACCGCACCAGCATGCTGCCTGTCGACTCCATCGAGATCACCGACCTCGGCGACAACCGCTATGAGATCAGAACACCGGCACTGCGCATCCGGTACCACAACGACGGATTCCCGTTCTCCACTTCCAACCTCAATGTCTTCTATACCTTAAACGGCAAGGAGAAGAAATTCACCAACCGTTTCATCACCAGAAACAACCTCGGAGGACCCGTCGAGACCCTCGACCGCGTGACCGGAGAGATACCCATGAACGACGGAATACTGAGCAAGGACGGATGGTACATGATCGACGACGAGCGTACCGACCTGCTTGTCGACGGCTGGATCAGACCACGCGACACCGACAGCCACATCCAGGACCAGTACTGCTTTATATACGGTAACGACTACAAAGCGGCACTGGCCAGCCTCGGAGCTATCTCGGGCAAAGTACCCATGACACGCAAGTACATCCACGGCGTGTGGTACTGCCGTTACTGGGACTACACTGCCGACGAGTTTCTCGGCATTATCGACGGATATGACGAGAACGATTTTCCAATTGACAACATCGTCTTCGACATGGGATGGCACACCAATGACGCCACTGTCGGAACCGGTCACAACGGCCACCTGAACTGGAACGGCTACACCTGGAACAAAGAACTGATCCCTGATCCGGAGGCCCTGCTCAAGGCATGTCACGAACGCGGAGTGACAGTATCGCTCAACGACCATCCGCATGACGGTCTGCGGCCCCACGAGTATAACTACGAGCAATTCGCCGCATCACTGGGACTGTCAGAGGATGATCCCGTGCCCCTGTTCGACCTGTCTGACAGCACATACATGAACCGCTTCTTCGAATATGCCCACCGTCCGAGCGAGGACATGGGAGTGGACTTCTGGTGGCTCGACTGGCAGCAGAACTATCTGTTCCCTCACGTGCGCGGCCATCACGCCACATCGCTGGCCTGGATCAACGAACTCTACTACCGTGACTCACAGCGGCAGGGCAAACGTGGCGCAGGCTACAGCCGCTGGTCGGGATGGGGCGACCACCGCCATCCCATCCAGTTCTCGGGCGACGCACAGGCCAACTGGGAGATACTTGCCTTTGAAGTCAGACTGACCGCCTGCAGCGGTCAGGGCGGATGTTACTACTGGGCTCACGACACCGGCGGATTCAGAGGCGACCCCAACGCCGAGCTGACCACCCGCTGGACTCAGTTCAGCGCTCTGTCAGCAGCCCTTCGCGTCCATTCCACCAAGGACAAACGTCTTGACCGCCGCCCGTGGATAAGCGGAGAGAAATTCACCGATGCCATGCGCCGGATGTACCACATGCGCTCCGAACTGATGCCATACATCTACAGCTCGGTGTGGCAGACCCACAACACAATGGTTCCGCTCAACCGCTCGATGTTCATAGACTACGGCGAACAGCCCGAGTCTTTCAGACAGCCTCAGGAGTTCACTTTCGGCGACAACATACTGGCGGCCCCAATAACCTCACCCGGCGAAGGCGACAGTCTCACTGCCTCACAGCAGGTATGGTTCCCGGCCGGAGAAGTTTGGTACGACTACTTCACCGGCGAGCGGCATGATGGCGGATGCACCAAAAACATAACCAAACCTCTCGACGAGTTCCCGATGTACGTGCGCGGCGGTCATATACTGCCCATGCAGCCCTACACCGCACGCCCGGCCACCACTCCGCTCGACACCCTCGTAATGCTCGTATACCCGGCCGCCGGCGACACCGACAACAGTTTCGAACT
Organism: uncultured Muribaculaceae bacterium; assembly: GCA_910584665.1. GTDB lineage: Bacteria > Bacteroidota > Bacteroidia > Bacteroidales > Muribaculaceae > JAAVFS01. The sequence goes on from CAJUBL010000019.1 coordinate 32,448, forward strand.
ATATGAGGATGACGGGATTTCACTTGACTACACCCGCGGGAAATATACCACCACACGCCTGCAGTACATCCAGAACGGGAACAGGGCCACAGTAACCGTACATCCTGCCGAGGGCGGATATGAAGGCCAGATCACCGAACGTTCCTACCGACTGCTGTTGCCCGCCCTCCGCGACAAAACCACGGTAAAAATCAACGGCCGTCGCGCTAAAGTAGAAACCGATCCTGTCAAAGGAACGAAATATGTTACAGTTCCGAAAACATCGGTACGGAAAACGGTGACTATAGAATACAGCATCTGAAGTCTTTCCGATATCCCGCATACAGCACTGCCGTCTCACACACCACCGTGGAGGCGGCAGTTCTACGATATTTATTTTGCATTCAGAATTAAATTACATACTTTTGTTTAAGCAATATCGCCGTAGCAACAACAGGATTGATATAAACAGATATTTACAACTTACTTATCATCAATAAACTTAAATGTCATTAAAACAACATTCAGGCGACTTCTCACCCTGGCTGTCATCGCCACAGCCACATCTGTCGCCATAATGGCGACAAAGCCACTTGTCGTAGCACACCGCGGCTACTGGAAGACCGACGGCTCGGCCCAGAACTCGATACGCGCCATCGCCAAAGCCGACTCGGTAAAATGTTTCGGATCGGAGTTTGATGTGTGGATCACTGCCGACGGTGTCGTAGTCGTAAACCATGACCCGTCGATAAACGGTGTCGTGATCGAGACATCCGATGCCGAACAGGTGCTGGCCCAGACTCTCGCCAACGGTGAGCATGTACCCACTCTCGAGGCATACCTGCAGGAAGCAGTGAAACACCCCGGCCTGCACCTCGTGTGCGAACTCAAGCCCCACACCAGCAACTACCGTGAGACACTCGCCATCGACGAGATACTACGTCTCATGAAAGAGTACAATCTTGAGAACCGCGTCGATTATATCACATTTTCTAAAAACGGATTCAGCAAACTCATAAAGAAAGCTCCGGAAGGCACAGCCGTATATTATCTCAACGGTGACTATGTACCCGAACAGATCAGATTCATGAAAGGTGCCGGTATAGACTACTCGATAGGCGCCATGCGCAACCATCCCGAGTGGATCCGACAGTGTCACGACCTTGGTCTCAAGGTCAATGTATGGACCGTCAACAAGACCGAAGACATGCAGTGGTGTATCGACAACGGTGTCGATTTCATCACAACCAACGAGCCTGAAAAGCTGCAGCACCTGCTTGAGGACAGTAAATAAGAGCCGCGCGACACTCCTGAGAATACAACCGGGCGCCTGACACATACTCGATGTCAGGCGCCCGGTTGGCAATTGTTTTGCAGATGATGACCTGGAACGAACCGAGACCGAAAAAAAATCCGTTATCTGTTTATCACATTCTTATACGCAGCGGCGCATCCATGCTGCCGCTTCCGCGTCTCACCTTACCGTTCTGCAACACCTCAACATTGATCCTGCCGAGATCAAGAGGGAAGTCACCGCCGGTACGTTCTACCGTGACAACCATATATTTACCATCACGACGGGCCCTGAATGCAAGTTCACAATAGTTACCGTCACGGAATGACCATCCGTCACCCTCATCCCAGTACATCATACCGGCGGCATTACCGTCATTATCGGGACACACAATCAATGTAAGCGGCTCAAAGGGATTCTCTGTCATATTCTCTATCACACGGCCGGCCGGCACAATACTTCCGCCACGTATTTTCAGACCGGCCTGGTACTTGCCCATGGTATCACCCTTGACAAGTGACAGGTTCTCCCATATACCCGACGGGAGTGCAGGATTCTCAGCGAACGCAGGTATCACAAGCAGGTCGGTACCCAGAAGGAACGCCTGCTCCTCGGCACGCAGCGAGACATCGGCCGGATCGGCCATGAACACGGGGGCCATCACAGGCTGACCATCGGTATGAGCACGCCTGAAGGCCGTATATATGTATGGTATAAGACGGTATCTGCGTTCAAGAGCCATACGTGACTCACGCTCGACATCCTTGCCGAACGCCCACGGTTCCTTGTCATTGGTATCACAAGATGCATGACCGCGGGAGAATGGGAAGAAAGCACCGAAACCCAACCAGTTACCAAAAAGATCACCATCAGTATTACCTACAAATCCACCTATGTCCGGACCGTTGAAAGGCTGGCCGGACAGTCCGAGAGTAAGCGACATAGGTACCGAGAGTTTCATGTGATCGGCCGAGGCGGCATTGTCACCGGTCCACATAGCGGCATATCGCTGTCCGCCGAGGATATTGGAACGCGACAGCAGAAACGGACGCTTGTCGGGGTTCACTGCCATGATACCGTCACGTGATGCCTCTACCATAAGACGGCCATAGGCGTTATGCCACATAGAATGGCGGCCGGCCGGAAGATTACCACCGCCAAGATGAATGCAATTTTCGGGCATAGTGCCGCCGGGACCGTCAAACACCGAAGGCTCGTTCATGTCATTCCAGATACCGTCGATACCGAAGTTCATGAAATCCTTATAAAGACCACCCCACCAGCTGCGCGTCTCGGGGCGGGTGAAATCCGGGAAAGCACAGTCGCCGGGCCATACTTTGCCATGAAACTCATTGCCGTATGGGTCACTGACAAAGATACCGGCTTTTTTGCCGCTGCTGTATACAAAGTAATTGTCATCAACCTTGACTCCGGGATCAATCATATATACAGTCCTGAAACCCTGTTCATGAAGCTTCCGGTTCATCCCTCTGACATCGGGCATCTCCGTGTCACTGACTGTAAAGATCCTGAATCCGTCCATATAGTTGATATCAAACCATATCACATCACACGGAATCTTCCTGGCGCGGAATGTCTCCGCAACCTCCTCGGCCCGGCTCTGAGGCACATAGGAAAAACGGCACTGATGATAGCCGAGCGCCCACAGCGGAGGCATCTCCATAGTACCCGTAAGCTCGCCAAGACCTTTAAGAACTGCCTGAGGCGACTCCCTGTCAATGACATACGTTTTACAAGGTGTACCCTCGGCGACAAACTCAATGCGGTCATCGGCAGTAAGCATCTCGGCCTTATGGAATGTATCGAAAAGGACACCGAAGGCCGAGCCGTCAGGACGCACACCCATCACCCAGGGATGACTCTGATACAGACGCCTGCCACCGTCAACAAGATACATGCCGGTATCGGTGTTCCAGATCCTGATGGTCTGGCCATTACGCAACAGCGGACCCGTGACTTCGCCGCCGCCATAGAGACTCGTACCGGCAGGAATATCCACCACAGTCCTGACACCACGGTCGGTAACCTCATAGACCGGGTTAAGACTCCAGCTGTCAGGCCTGGCACCCGTCGGCTCAAACTTTCTCTGCAATATAAGCTCCGGGGTTACGGTCGCATCAAAACCCTCGGGAACGAAACACACAATACGGTCACCCACAAGCGACTCGTCAACGATGCCGACAGAATAAGCCGACACTGCCGGCACAGCGATCCCGACACATACCGTCAGAGCGACAAAAAATTTTCTCATAAACTGATTCCTTTATTTATTGTTCAACAATAAGAACGATTAAAACTTATGCAACCGTTAGACACCGACACATGACATTCACGATTTGCAGGTATGACATTATTATATTATCTTTGTCTCCGTAATGGTTGTCCCTGTCGGGACACGAGAGAGGGAAACAGGTGTAAATCCTGTACAGTACCCGCTGCTGTAAGCCGGCCACCATACCACCCCACGGTATCCGTAAGGAGTAATGCTGAGTTTTAACATGCTCCAGGAGCACGCATATAATGTCATTGGCCCCAACATGCCGAGAAGACGCGAGCCCGCCGACGAAGTCAGAAGACCTGCCATCACACACCGATTATATACACAATACAATCCCACGGGACTATGGGCCGGTAAATACAATGTTGAAACGACTCCTGTACATACTCGCACTGACCTCGGCTGTGCACGCCGCCGCCACATCGACCGGCCGGACAGACACCACACGGGTTCTCGGTCAGGTCACCGTAACATCACGGCGTCCCGAGCTCACGGTTATACCGGAACAGTCGATAAGCGGCGACAGGCTGGAGCGGATAAACAGCCGCAATGTCGCCGAAGCACTGAGATACTTTTCAGGCGTACAGATAAAAGACTACGGAGGTATCGGAGGCATAAAGACAGCCAATATACGGTCCATGGGATCTCATCACACCGGCGTAGTGTATGACGGCATACTCTTAGGCAACGCACAGAACGGACAGATCGATCTCAGTCAGTTCTCGCTTGACAACATTGAGACAGTCTCGGTCAGTAACGGTCAGCGGGCCAACATACTGCAGCCGGCCCGAGACCTCGGGCTTGCAGGAACCATATACATGAGAACCCGTGCGCCATACTTCGATAACGACGAAAAATATCACCTTCGCGCCGTTTTGCGGTCAGGATCATTTGATCTTATAAATGCCGCGGCTGTATTCGAAACGCGGCTGAGCAGTTCCGTCGACGCCCAGATATCGGCCGAATTCCTTAATTCAAGCGGAAAATACAGATTCCGCTACCATCGCATAGCACCGTCGGGACTGACAGCATACGACACCACAGCGACACGTTCGGGAGGCGACATACTCGCATCCCGTGTCGAAGTCAACCTCTTCGGACGTCTGCGATCAGGATCATGGCAGGCCAAAGTCTATAACTACACTTCGAAACGTGGTGTTCCCGGAGCTATCGTAAACAATGTATGGCACCGCGGAGAACGCATGCGTGACAACAACACATTCATCCAGGGTCGCCATACCGGTTACTTCGGACGCCTGACCACGCTCAGCAATATCAAGTATGCCAGCTATCACACACGGTATGTCAACCGGGACACCCCGCTCCCGCTTGACAACCGATATGACCAGCAGGAAATGTATCTGTCTACAGCAAATATGTTCGCCATCTCTCCGGCATGGCATATGTCGGCAAGTTACGATTTCGCCTGGAATACCATGACAGCCAGCATGAAGGACTTCGCCCGGCCGACAAGAATATCACATTACCTGTCGGCCGCGACCGAACTTGTTCTCTCGCGATTCAGGCTGCAGGCCAGCGTGGCGGGCTCGTTCATAAACGACCGGCAGCATGGACGTAACGATGTACGCTCACGCCATGTGATGTCACCGGCCGTTTTCATATCGTTCCTGCCGATGAAAAACTTCAGACAGCTGTCCCTGAGGGCATTCTTCAAACAGTCCTATAGGATGCCCACATTCAACGATCTGTATTACACAGATGTCGGGAATGCCTACCTCGATCCTGAACATGTGTCACAATACAATGCAGGCATATCGTTCCGCCATTCCTCGCCCGGTCAGATTCTGACCGAAGCATCGATTGATATAGACGGATACTACAACTATGTAAAAGACAAGATTGTAGCCTACCCGTCAGGACAACAGTTCAGGTGGACAATGCTTAATCTGGGACGCGTGGACATACGCGGTATAGACGTCAGCGCCAGCGCCTCATTATCACCCGGACGCGACCTTGAACTATCCGCACGTATCCAGTACACGTGGCAACGGGCAATTGATATCACAGACCCCGCCGACAGCTATTACCGCGACCAGATTCCATACACGCCACACCACTCGGGCAGCGCCGTTGTCAATGCCACATGGAGACAATGGGGACTGAACTGTTCATGGATATACTCCGGAGAACGGTACAGCCAGCCCGAGAACATACGATACAACCACATGGAACCCTGGTATACCGCAGACCTGTCAATAAGCCGGGACTTCAGCATCAGACACATGAGATTCCGAATCCTCGCCGAAGCCAACAATCTGCTGGCCAAGGAATATGAAGTGATCTCCAACTATCCCATGCCACGCCGCAGCTACCGCCTGACACTATCGATCGAACTATAACACACCTGACATACAAACACACACAGAGAGAGCTCCGGCAGTCATATGGACGCCGGAGCTCATAATTTCAGACAAATGCCAGGCTCGGCAAGCCTGCATTTACATACTCGACATAATACAGAAATCAGAGCCTGGCGCGGATAGCCTCAGTCTCCTTCTCGTAGCCGGGCTTGGCGAGAAGCGCGAACATATTGCGCTTGTAATCCTCCACACCAGGCTGGTTGAATGGATTGACACCAAGAATATAACCACTGATGCCGCAAGCCTTCTCGAAGAAATAGATAAGTTCACCGAGATTCCTCTCGTCAAGAGTCTCAATAGTGATATGAATATTGGGAACACCACCGTCAACGTGGGCTATACGGGTACCGAGCTCGGCCATCTTGTTGACATGGTCCACACGCTTGCCGGCTATATAATTAAGCCCGTCAAGATTTGCCTCATCACCAGGAATCACCACCTCATGGCATGGACTTGCCACCGAGATCACAGTCTCGAAGATCGTACGCTCACCGTCCTGAATCCACTGGCCCATGGAATGCAGGTCGGTGGAGTTGTCGACAGCCGCCGGGAAAATACCCTTGTGTTCCTTGCCCTCGCTCTCTCCATACAGCTGTTTCCACCACTCTCCGAGATAATGCAGCTTGGGATTGTAGTTGACAAGAATCTCAATTTTCCTGCCGGCACGATAAAGGGCATTGCGGGTCTCGGCATACAGCTGGGCGATATTGCCCTCGCCGGCCTCGGCAGTTGCCTTCTCCATGGCGATGGCACCCTCGAGCAGAGCATGTATGTCATACCCGGCCACAGCGATCGGGAGCAGACCTACAGGAGTGAGTACCGAGAAACGTCCGCCTACATTGTCCTCTATGACAAAGGTCTTGTAACCCTCCTCGGTTGCAAGTTGACGCAGAGCGCCGCGCTTTGCGTCGGTAATAGCAACGATACGCTTCGACGCCTCGGCCTTACCGAGCTGCGACTCGAGCTGTTCCTTGAGCAGACGGAATGCGATAGCAGGCTCGGTGGTGGTTCCCGACTTGGAGATCACAATGATTCCATATTTCTTGCCGGCAAGATAGTGCTGCAGTTCATACAGATAGTCCTCGCCGATATTCTGACCGGCAAAAAGAACCGGAGTCTTTCCGGTATCATTGATATAAGGAGCGAACGAGTTGCCCAGAGCCTCAATTACAGCCTTTGCTCCGAGATAACTGCCGCCGATTCCTATAGCTACGACAACCTCACAGTCACGACGCAGCTGCGCCGCAGTAGCTGCGATATCGTCAAGCAGCGAGGCAGGAGTATCAGTGGGAAGCTTTACCCAGCCGAGAAAATCATTACCGGCACCAGTCCCGTTGTTAAGATGACCGATGGCGACGGCAGCCGCAGGGGCCAGGGCGTCGACCTCAGCACGCGAAACCACGCCGCCGAGAGCTTTCTCTATATTCAATTTAACGTTTTCCATATTGTTACAATATTATTTAAACAAGGATTATTGTATCAAGTATTTATTCAGACAAGATGGGCCACAAGTTCCTCACGGTCACCGGGAAGAAGGTCGACCACAGGTATCTCGATCATGGTATAGCATCCTGGACGCTGACGCATCGAGGCACGCGCCACACCGACGAGAATCTGTGCCGTAAGTGCAGGATTGTTTATCGACATCGTAAAATCAAAACGCTGTGAATGTGTACGGCCCGACACACCCTTACGTGTCATATGCACACCATGCCCCATATCCCTGACAGCATCAACCGACGGCACTTCGATGACATGTGTCTCGTCGCTCGCAAAATACGGATCAGCCTTAACTGCGGCGGCGACATCCTCAAGCCTGGCTCCGGGTTCAAGCTCGACATAGACCATACGGCGATGTATACCCGTTCCCAGGGGTATGGTCATCGACAATGCGTTACGCACTCCTGCCTTTGACCTGACGCACACAGTGTGCCCCATGCTCATTCCAGGACCGAAATTGGTATATGTCAGACCCTTGGGTGCGGCAGCCTCAAGAAGCGCACGTACCACAGAGTCGCTGCCCGGATCCCATCCGGCCGAAATGACCGATACAGTACCATGTTCACGGGCCACCTTGCCCAGATCACGGCGCAGAGCCGGTATAAGCCCGTGAATATCAAAACTGTCGACCGTATTGATACCCATGGCGAGATACTTTTCGGCATAAGCCTGAACCTCCCGGGTGGGAGTACACAGAATGGCCACGTCGACCTTTCCGAGCCCGGCTATATCGGTCACAACCTTATAAGGTTTCAACTCGGCCGGAATATCGGCCACACTGCGGCGTACTATGCCTGCGATCTCAAAATCAGAAGCTTCAAGCAGAGCATCAAGCACGAACCGGCCTATATTGCCATAACCTACAATGGCTGCACGAATCTTTTCCATCTCAGAAAAAAACCTTAAATGATTTAAACAAGTGCCTGAGTGTCACGGGCAATCATCAGCTCCTCATCGGTAGGTATAACACATACCCTTACACGCGACGACGGCGTCGAGATGATAGCCTCCTCACCACGCACGGTTGCGTTGTAAGCCTCGTCAATCTCCACACCCATGAAAGCAAGCGGACGGCAGACATTGGCGCGCACACCGGTCTGATTCTCACCTACACCGCCTGTAAACACTATGATATCGACACCACCCATCTCGGCCGCATATGCACCGATGTACTTGGTTATGCGCTGCTCATACATATCAAGGGCCATCGTGGCTCTCTCATCACCGGCATTGACCGCAGCCTCGATCTCACGCATGTCACTCGAGATCTCGCTCACGCCGCCCATACCGCTCTCCTTGTTGATAACACGCTGGAGATCGTCGGCCGTCCAGTTATACTTCTTCATAAGGAATGCCAGCGCTCCGGGATCGACATCTCCCACACGCGTCCCCATCATGAGGCCCTCGGTAGGAGTGAGACCCATCGACGTATCGACACTCTTGCCGTCAAGGACAGCCGTGATCGAACCGCCGTTACCGATATGGCATGTTATGATCCTGGTTCCCCTGATATCTATTCCAAGGAACTCACACACACGCTGCGACACGTAGCGGTGGCTGGTTCCATGAAAACCATACCGGCGCACACCGTCCTCTTTATAGAACCTGTATGGAAGAGCATACATATAGCTCTTGGCAGGCATTGTCTGGTGGAAAGCCGTATCAAAAACCGCAACCTGCTTTATACCGGGAAGTACGGCCTCGATAGCCTCGATACCCGTCACATTGGCAGGATTGTGGAGAGGTGCCAGATCATAGCAGTCTTTCACCTGCCGGAGAACCTCGTCATTGATAAGAACACTCTTGTTGAACTTCTCGGCGCCATGCACCACACGGTGACCTACGGCATCGATCTCACTGTAACTGCTGATACAGCCATGATCCGGATCGGTAAGATTGGCAAGAATAGCCTCTACCGCACCTTTGTGGTCAACAAGACCAAGAGGCTGAATCTCCTTCGACCCGGCAGCTTTCTTATATTTGAGGAACCCGTCAGCCAGACCTATTTTCTCGACACCGCCCTCAGCCAGAGTCTTATCATTATCGGTATCGATAAGCTTGTATTTAACAGAACTGCTACCGCAGTTCAAAACCAATATATTCATAATCAAATTTTTTAACAATTTCAAATTCAAACATCCGGATGACCAAATTAAATCTGCGTAATCTGCGCTTTTTGCGTAATCTGCGTAATCTGCGGTTCATTCAATCACCCGGACGGCTCAATTAAATCTGCGTTTATCGTTCCTCCTTAATCATAAACTCAGAACGCTTTCTGTAGAAAGAATCTGCGCTTTATATCCTTCAGCGTAATCTGCGCTTCACTTTGCACCGAGCCCTATAGCCTGGTTACAGGTCATGATGATAGTCTTATAGATATCTTCCGGGAAACAGCCGCGCGACAAGTCATTGACAGGAGCCGCCAGACCCTGCAGAACCGGACCTACAGCCTCAACGCCACCCAGACGCTGCACTAACTTATAAGCTATATTGCCCACCTCGAGCGACGGGAACACCAGAACATTCGCACGTCCGCTCAAAGGCGAACCGGGAGCCTTCGAACTGCTCACACTCGGAACAATAGCGGCATCAGCCTGCAGCTCACCGTCGATTATCAGCCCGGGCTCCATCTCATGAGCCAGCCTGACAGCCTCTATCACCTTGTCGACACGCTCATGACTGGCACTCCCCTTGGTCGAGAAACTGAGCATAGCCACACGTGGCTCTATACCGGCTATATCCCTGGCTGTCTGTGCCGCCGACACCGCGATCTGGGCAAGCTCGGGAGCCGTCGGATCGGGAACCACGGCACAGTCGGCAAATACCATAACACCGTCGGTACCGTAATTCAGCCCTTCGGGCAACAGCATTATGAACGCACCCGAAACCACACTGATTCCAGGTTGGGTCTTGATGATCTGGAAAGCAGCTCTCAGAACATTACCGGTAGTATTCATAGCTCCGGCCACCTGTCCGTCCGCATCACCGGCCTTGACCATCAGACACCCGAGGTAAAGCGGATTGGCCGTGGTCAGGCGGGCCTCCTCCATTGAGATACCTTTCTTCTTGCGGAGTTCGTAGAAGAGCGGCGCATAACGGTCTATGACAGACTCATCGGCCGGATTAACGATAGTAGCACCGGCAATATGTCCGAGCTTGAGTTCGCCGGCGAGGCGCATTATCTCGGCTGGATCGCCGATCAGAATAATTTCAGCTATCCCGTCGGCAATAATACGGTCGGCGGCTGTCAGAGTACGGGGTTCGGTTCCCTCGGGGAGCACGATGCGCCGGACATTGGCCTTGGCGCGCTGTGTCATCTTGTCAAAGAGTTCCATATCTATATCTGGATTTTATGATAATCAAATGCGTGTTGTATCACAATACAACACGCAAATGTACTAAAAATCCGCGAGCTTTTACACCGACAGTATACAAAAAGTTTACAATCAACGTAAAGCCGGATCCGGACACAACCTTACGGGCCCACACCCTCACCACACAAAAGACTATGGATCAATCCGTTAGGTCTGAAGGCAGAATTGGCATGGCCCCTTTCGCCGTACATACAAATGCTGACGTACGGACGGCAAGCGAATGAGCCTCAGTGACACTTTTCCCTTTCAGGAGGGAGGATATGAAAGCGGCAGTAAAGCTGTCACCGGCTCCGACAGTGTCAGCCACCTCAACTCTGGGTGTAGGCTGGAAAGACACGTTGCCCGGCGTAAACACATAGCTCCCGTTGATGCCACAGGTCAGTATAAGCATTTTCAGATTGTACTTTCCGAGGAGAATCCAGCATTTATCCTGTAGATCTATGCCCGGATACCCGAACATACGGCTTACAGTAACCAGCTCCTCATCGTTAATCTTAAGAATATTGCACCGCTTCATGGAATTGCAGAGAATATCCCTGTTATAGAATCCCTGACGAAGATTCACATCAAATACCACCAGGGTGTCCTCATTCTGAGGCATCGCATCGAGGAAGCGATTGATAGTATTGCGCGACACAACATTCCTTTGGGCAAGAGAACCGAAACATACAGCCTTTGTCCTTTGGGCAAGAGACTCAAGATGTGCCGTATACGGGATATTGTCCCATGCAACGTTTTCCTTGATTTCATACTGAGGCACTCCGGCCTGATCTATCTCGACCTGTACCGTTCCGGTTGGATATGGCACCTCGGCTATGAGCTGGTTAAGACCTTTGGATGTGAAATTCCCGACTATTTCTTTACCGAGAGCGTCATCACCTACTGCGCTCACCACGCAGCTCGGAAGGCCGAACTGTGAAACATGATAGGCGAAATTGGCAGGTGCACCGCCAATTTTCTTACCTTCGGGCAGAACATCCCACAAGGCTTCGCCCATTCCTACAACTATGTCATTCATGTCGATTGGGTAAGTTTTTTATTAATGTATTTATATTTTTCTGATTTTCAGAGTATAGTAAAGAAGGTATGCCACTCCGACAGCCATTACGGCAACCGCTCCGGTCTGACCGGTCACGTCAGCGGCATAGCCCATTGCAAGCGGGAATACAGTGCCTCCGAAAAGTCCCATAATCATTAAACCGGAAACTTCATTCTTTTCGTCTGGAGTATAGACAAGTGCTTGTGAGAAAACTACCGGGAAGATATTTGAATTCCCAAATCCGATCAGTCCGATACCGGCATATAGCGGAGTTAGAGTATCGCATACGAATAATATTCCCATTCCGGCCAGCATCATCAAAACGCTTATTGCAAAAAATATTTTGGATGACATGGATCGAAGGATAAACGCACCGAGAAAACAGCCGATTGTTCGGAATATAAAGTAAATCCCGGTGGCAAATCCGGCTTCTTCAAGCGGAATGTCAAGACGCTCCATAATTATTTTAGGGGCCGTGGTGTTTGTTCCCACATCTATTCCGACATGACACATGATGCCGATGAAACAAAGAAGTATGAACGGCCGCCCAAGCAGTTTAAGACATTCACCTATACCCGAAGCCTTGTCGGGTCTCTCTTCATCTATCGGCGTAGCAGCTAAAAGTGAAATAGAAAGAAAACTGACGACTGCATAAATCACGAATAAGGCTCTCCATCCGAGTCCGAATGTCGGGAATACAGTAGTAGCCCCCCATGCGGCAATCACAGGCGCAAGGAATGAGGCTATTGCCTTGACGAATTGTCCGAATGTAAGGGTAGAAGCCAACTTATCACTACTTATGAGATTTGTCACCAGCGGGTTAAGCGAAGTCTGCATAATCGCATTACCTATACCAAGCAGAGAGAATGATATGAGCATTACAGTATAGCTATCTCCAAATGCCGGGACAAACAATGATATTGCAGTAATTATAAGGCTTATAAGAACAGTGTTCTTTCTCCCTATCCTATTCATCAGCATACCGGTAGGAACTGAAAATATAAGGAACCAGAAGAAGACAAGAGATGGAAAGAGATTTGCCTGTGAATCGGTCAGATTCAGATCTTTCTGCACATAGTTCGACGCTGTGCCCACAAGGTCAACGAATCCCATTACAAAGAAGCAGAGCATCACCGGGATTATCTGAAGCCAAAAAGATTTCCTGTTGGTGACAAGCGATTGTGTCATAGTCATTATATTTTCGTTATTATA